>JBFGHG010000859.1:0-2029 GCA_041578395.1 Acidobacteriota bacterium | reverse complement strand
TGACGGCCTCCACCGCCACCTTCTCCGGCGCGCCCCGCATCGTGACCCGCGGGGGCTCGTACGCGGACGCCGCCCGCGAGACGATGGCGGCCTACCGCGACCTCTCGGCGACCGCCTCCACCCGGCGGGAAAACGTCGGCTTTCGATGCGTGGCGGACTGAGACTTCAGACGCAACCCGGCGGGTCTCAACCGGTCTCTGCGATGACCCAGTCCAGGTACGGCTGATGCCCGGAGACGACCTCCAGCACGATGCACTCCGGCACGTCGTAGGGGTGCAGCTCGGCCAGCCGCGCGGTCAACCGGTCGGCCAGTTCGGCGCGGGTCTTGATCACCAGCAGAAGTTCCGACGCCTCCTCGAGCTTCCCTTTCCACTTGTAAACGGACGTTACCTTTGGAACAATGTTCACGCAAGCCGCCAGCCGTTCCTCGACCAAATGGGCGGCGAGGCGGCGGGCCTGGGATTCGTCGTCGATGGTGGACAGCAGGATTTGAATCGCCATGATGTTTTCCGTCATGAATCTTAGCAAGAAGACGAAGCGGGAGATCTTCTTCATTCTGCTCTTCGTGGGAGCGGCACCGCTGGTCTACCTCAACTTCTTCGGTTCGGGGGGGTTGCTGACGCTCCGTGAGCACCGCGCCGACCTGCTGGAGCTGGAACGAGAGCACCACGAGCTGCGGGGCGAGGTCGAGCAGCTGCGGGAAAAGCTGAAACGGCTCGATGACGACCCCCGCGAGACGGAGCGGATCGCCCGCGAAGAGTACAACCTGGCTCGGCCCGGCGACATCATCATCAACCTCCCCGAGAAGAAGTAGGGCCGGCCGCAGGAAACTTTTCTTCCGCCGCCTCCGTACAACAGGGCAGAAGTCGAGGGAGGACTCCATGTCTTGCTGCCGCAATTGTTGCAAAACCCTGCTCTGGCTGGGCTTGGCGGCCCTGCTGGTCTGCCCCTGGGTCATCGAAGCCGGTCACCGGGGCGACGTCGAGGAAACCCAGACGCTGGAGGGCTCGAGCGGCGTCAGCGAGTTCGAGCTGGAGGTGGTCGCCTCCACGCACTGGGCCGCGCTGACCTTTCACCCCTCGCTGGACGCCGGTCGGCTCTTCGTCGAGCTGGTCGACCCCGCCGGCAAAGCCCACGCCTGGGGCCAGTTCGAGGCGAGCGGAAGCGAGGGGGCTTTGAAGTGGCGCGAGGAGGAGCCCGCGGCTGGCCAGTGGACGCTGCGGGTCAACCGCGAAGAGGCCAGCGGCAAGTACCGCTTCGAGTGGAAGGCGCGCTAACCCGGGGACGGCCCCCTAGGCCGTGGTCCCGGAATCACGGGCAAGGATGCCCGCGCCACACCCGGACTCAAGGACGCGACGAAACCAACCGGGAAGGCCCCCCCGCTTCCAGCCCCTGCTCCAGGAACTTAACGAACTGCGAGGGGTCGCGCGTCAGACCTGCAAAAGTAGCGATGATCTCGTCCTGCGGGCTCATCACCGCGTACAGCGGCAGCGCGATCGTCCCGAAGCGTTCCTTCTCGAAGCGCAGGTTCTCCTCGTGCTCCGGCTTGGTGCCGTCCGTGTAGAGCCGCACCAGCACGAATTGCCGGAACAACTCCTGCACCTCCGGCCGGACGAACACGTTGGCCTCCATCCAGCGGCAATTCGTACAGGTGTAGCCGGTGAAGTCGATGAACACGGGCCGCTCTTCCTCCCCGGCCCGCTTCAACGCCTGCTGGTAGTTCGTCTCCCACTGCAGTTCTTCCTCCCGCTCTCCCGAACCGCCGAACAGCTGGTAGGACGCCATCTCTCCGTAGTCGCGCGGCGGCAGGAAGGCGTCCAGCTCTCCCAGCGGAAAGCCGATCAGGCCCCGCAACAGGTAGAAGGACACGGCAAAGAACAGAGTGGCCGAAAGCACCCGCCCCGCGCCCACCGAAGTGACGGGCGTCTCGTGCGGGAAGTGGAACTTGCCCAGCAGATAGATGGAGGTCACCAGCGCGATCGCCAGCCAGACGGTGATGAAGACCGGCCGCGTGATCAGCTCCCACTGG
>JBFGHG010000858.1:0-2036 GCA_041578395.1 Acidobacteriota bacterium | reverse complement strand
GTCCGCGGGCTGCACCTGCGGGAAACCCATGTCTCCTACCTCTTCTTCACGGGAGACACGGTCTACAAGGTGAAGAAGCCCGTCGACCTGGGTTTCCTGGACTTCACGACGCTGGAGCGGCGCCGCCACTTCTGCCGGCGCGAGGTCGAACTCAACCGGCGGATCTCTCCCGAGGTGTACCTGGGAGTGGTTCCGATCACCCGCCGGGGAGGGTGTTTTCACGTGCAGGGACGAGGCCGCCCCGTCGAATACGCGGTGGCGATGAAACAGCTGCCCGAGGAGCGCGCGCTGCGTGCGCTGCTGGGGCAGGGCCGGGTCAGCCGCGCCCGGATCGAGTCGATCGCAGAGGTCGTCGCGGATTTTCATCGGCGGGCGCCGACCAGCCCCCGGATCACCCGGCTTGGCGACCTGGCGACCGTGAGCGGCAACGTGGAGGAGAACTTCGAGCAGACTCGAAAATACGTCGGACTCTGCATCACCGGCGACTGTTTCGACGACCTCGAGGCGTACAGCCGCGCGTTTCTGCGCGTCCACGCCGGCGAGTTCCGCCGCCGGGAGGCGGCGGGAAGGGTGCGCGACGGCCACGGGGACCTGCACGCGGACAACGTCTTTCTGAGCGGCGGCGTCCAGATCATCGACTGCATCGAATTCAACGAACGCTTCCGCTGTCTGGACGTGGCGGAAGAGATCGCTTTCCTGGCCATGGACCTGGACTTTCACGGGCGGCCCGATCTTTCGGAGGCCTTCGTGTCCCGCTACCTCGAGGCCTCGGGAGACGAGGGCGTGCTGCGGCTGCTGGACTTCTTCAAGGTCTACCGGGCCTGCGTGAAGGGCAAGGTGGCCGCCTTCAGGCTCGACCAGCTCGATCCCGCCGAGGCCGTCTACGAAGAGACGCTGGCGGCGGCGCAGGCGTACTTCCGTCTGGCTCACTCCTACGTCCCGGGGGTCCTGCAGGCGCCGGCCTGCTACTGCTTCATGGGGCTCATGGGCACCGGAAAGACCGTCCTGAGCCAGGAACTGGCCCGGCGCTGGAAGCTCCGCTACCTGTCGTCGGACGTCACCCGCAAGCAGCTGACGGGCGTTCCGCTGGAGGAACATCAGTACGAAGCGTACGGGCGCGGCATCTACTCCCCGCAACAGACCGAGCGGACCTACCGGCGTCTGGCCGAGTTCGCGGCGCTGCAACTGGAAGCGGGCGCGTCGGTGGTGCTGGACGCCTCCTTTTCGAAGCGCCGATACCGGGAGCTGATCGCCGAGGCGGCCGAAGCCCGGGGAGTACGTCCGGTCTTCATCGAGTGCTCCGTCTCCCTGACCGAGATCGCCCGGCGCCTCGAAGACCGGCTGCGGCGTCCCGATCAGTCCGTCTCGGACGGGCGCTGGGAGTTGTACCGGCAGCAGGCGGCGGATTGGGAGGACGTTTCGACGGAGGAGGAGTCCCGGACCGAACGCCTCGACACCGGAGCGCACGTGCCGCGAACCATTGCAGAACTGCTCGAGCGGCTCTTCGACAGAGCGCTTCGCCGCCGCCTGCCCGGATGACCGCAGCCCGAATCGCCGCCATTTCGACCGAACCCGACAACCCTCTCCTGCGTAAGAAAAACCAGGTGCAAACGTCACTCGGGAGGGCTGTGCGATGTGGGACGTATTCCGCCACAACCTTGGTTTTTCCATCCGAACCCTGCTCCGAAACCCCGGCTTCACGGCCATCGTCCTGCTGACGCTGGGCCTGGGCGTGGGGGCCAACACCGCCGTCTTCGGGCTGATCGACAGCGTGCTGCTCGAGCCGCTGCGCTTCGGCGAACCGGAGAGGCTGGTGGCGATCTGGGAGTCCAGCGAGCGCGAGGGAATCGCCAAGAGCCCCACCTCCGCGGGCACCTACCTGGACTGGAAGGAGCAGAACCAGACCCTCGAGGGGATCACCGCCTGGGCCTGGAACACCTTCATCCTGCAGGAGAAGCCCGAAGCCGTCGTGCTCAACGGCGTGATGGTCGACCCCGGGTTCTTCTCCGTCCTGCGGGCCGGGCTGCTGTTCGGCC
>JBFGHG010000857.1:0-2042 GCA_041578395.1 Acidobacteriota bacterium | reverse complement strand
GCCGGTGGTGAAGACGTTGGAGATCTCCAGGTGGGGCTCGCCGCTGATCGACGGGAAGTCGAAGGTGCGGCGCGCCCACTGGACGCGGAAGTCGTGGATCAGGTTGGGGGAGAAGACCGAGTTCAGGCTGCCCACCAGCGACTGGTCCCGGAAGAAGTTGTTGCGGAAGGTGGAGGGGGCGTCGAACCCGTCGTTGAGCGGCGACTGGTTGGTGAAGCGCCCGTCGTTGAAGAAATAGCGGACCGTCAGCAGGTGCCGTTCCGAGATGGAGTGGTCCAGCCGGCCCAGCAGGTTGTCGGTGTAGGCCGTGCGGGTGACGTTCAGGTTCTCCGGCGGCAGTCCGAAGCCGGCCTTGGCGGTATTGACCAGTTCCAGGTTCTGAAACAGCGCCGTGTTGTAGAAGGGGGACTCGAGGCGCCGCTGTCCCTCGTAGTTGGCGAAGAAGAAGGTGCGGTCCCGTTTGACGGGGCCTCCCAGCGAGACGCCGAACTGGTTCTGCTGCAGCTTGGTCAGCCCGGGCGTGGCCAGGGCGCTGGTGGCGTTGAGGTTGTCGTTCTGGAAGTAGTCGTAGACCGAGCCGTGCACGGTGTTGGTGCCGCTCTTGGTCACGATGTTGACGATCCCTCCGACGGCCCGTCCGAACTCGGCGCTGAAGCTGGTGTTGACCACCTGGAATTCCTGCACGGCCTCCTGCGACGGGGTGGTCTTCTGGATGCCTGAAGCGGTCGAGATGTTGTCCGCCCCGTCGATGGCCACGAAATTGAAGTGGATGTTCTGGCCCGCGAAGGAGAGCTTGGTCACCGGCTCGACGATCACGTCGGTGCTGCCGGAGGTGGTCTCGCCCACCTGCACGCCCGGCGCCAGCAGGGTGAAGTCGATGAACTGGCGTCCATTGACGGGCAGCGACTGGATCTGCCTTTCGGCGATCACCGAGGCGACGGCCGACTGAGTGGGAGACAGCAGCGCCTCCCGGGCTTCCACCACCACCTCCTCGGCCACTCCGCCGGGCTGGAGTGTGAAGTTCAGGGTGGCGGTCTGGCCGATCCGCAGCGTCGCCTTGACCGCTTCGTTCCGGAAGCCGGCCAGTTCGGCGGTGACCGTGTAGAGCCCCGGCGGCAGGGCCGGAATGCGGTAGCTGCCGAGGTCGTTGGCGACGGTCGTCCGGGTCAGGCCCGTCGAGTCGTTGGCCGCCGCCACCGAGGCGCCCGGCAGGACGGCGCCCGAGGAGTCGAAGACGCGGCCTTCCACCGTGGCGTTGATGCTTTGCGCCGGCAGCAGAGTCGAAACCAGCGAGAACGAGAACAGGAAGAAGGATAGTCTCCTCATCACCCAACCCTCCCAGGCAAGCAGTTTTCAGGCCCCCCGCACCTCCAGTCGCGGGAATCGAGGAATGGATCGAGCGTAGGAACCGGGCGGCACAAAGTCAAGCCTCTTGTCGTGTCGGTCTGGGGAGGAATGCGGCAGCCGGCACGGTCTCTCCAGGATCAAGAGCAAAAGGGGGGAGTTTTTCGCTGCAAAACATTGACAAAAGCTAGACATTTATTCTACGATGGGACTGCCGTGAGGGTAAACCGTCGCCAGAGGCCGACAAGAACCCACGCGGGCGCTGCGAGTCGGGAAAGCGGCGCTTCCTGGTTGCGCGAAAACTGACAACGAATCGTAAACTGGAGAAATCGAGCAATGACCTTTTTGAGAACCATCGCACTGACGGCCTGTATCCTGACGCTCACGGCTTCCGGAGTGACCACCACCGCCCTGGCCGGGCCTGGTCGGTCGGAAGACCCGTCCATCGCGGAAATCGCCAGCACCACCGCGGGCTTCGAGACGCTGACGGCGGCTCTGGTCGCCGTGGACCTAGTGGACTTCTTCGACGGCAAGCGGCACTTCACCGTTTTCGCTCCCACCAACGAAGCCTTCGCGGCACTGGGACTCGACGAGACCAACATCGGGACCGTCCCCGCGGATCAGCTGACCGCGATCCTCCTGTACCACGTCACCCGCGGCGACCGGAACTCGACCAGCGTGCTGGCCTCCGGGGCTCT
>JBFGHG010000856.1:0-2051 GCA_041578395.1 Acidobacteriota bacterium | reverse complement strand
TGCGCCTCCAGCGACACGCTGGAGCCGGCCACGAACAGAAGTCCCACTATCGTCGAGAACAATATTTTTTTCATTGGTCAAATCCCCCATTTGCAGGAGATGCGCCGCCCTGGAAGAAGTTTCTCAGCACGGTCATATTATCGGTGAGGCGGCAGTTTGGCAAGCTGCCCAGGAAGTGCCGGCCGTAGGCGCGGCGGCGCAGGCGGACGTCCAGCACGGCCAGGATTCCGCGGTCGTCGCGGGAGCGGATGAGCCGCCCCAGGCCCTGCTTCAGCGTGATGACGGCGTTGGGCACCATGTACTCGTAAAAGGCGTTGCTCCCCTCCTGCTCGAGCCGATGCACGCGGGCGGCCACCATCGGCTCGGAGGGGACCTGAAAGGGGAGCTTGTCGATGATGACGGCCCGCAGCGCGTCCCCCTTCACGTCCACCCCCTGCCAGAAGCTCGAGGTGGCGCACAGCACCGCTGCAGGTGTGCTCCTGAACTCTTCGAGCAGCTGGTTGCGGGGCATCTGGCCCTGCCGGAAGAGCCGGTAGGGGGAGTCGAAGGAGAGGGCCTGGAAGACGCGCGTCATCTGCTGAAAGCTGGTGAAGAGAACGAACGCGTGGCCCTCGGTGATGTCCAGGATCTGCCGGATGGACTCCAGGGAGGCCTCCAGATGTCCGGGACGGCCCGGCTCCGGGGCACGGGAGGGGACGTAGAGGATCGCCTGGCGGCGGTAGTCGAACTCTCCCGGCAGAATCAGCTCCACCGGCTCGGGCACGCCCAGCCGCTGGCGCAGGAAGCCGAAGTCGCCGCCGGCGGTCAGCGTGGCCGAGGTCAGGACCGTCGTATCGGCCCGGGAGAAGAGCTTCTCGCGCAGGGTCGGGCCGACGGCGATCGGGTTCACGGAGAGGAAAAGCCCTTGCCGCCGTCTCCGTTCGAACCAGTAGACCTGGTCCGGCTCGTTGGAGACGAAGACCTCGTCCAGGCTCGCGCGCAGCAGTCCGGTGCGGCGCAGCAGCGGTTCGCGCGCCGGGGGATCGTCCGACGACGCCTCCAGTTCCGACCGGACCCAGGAGAGGGCCTGGGCCAGATCCTGGTAGGCGGGCAGCAGCCGGTCGCGCAGGTCGACCTCCTCGCCGCCGGGGTCGCGGAAGAAGTTCAGCGAGTACCGGCCGGGGGTGGCGGGGAAGCCGTCGAAGAAGGCGTCCGCGGCCCGCCGCAGTCCCCCCAGGGCGCGGGCCAGCGAAGGGGCCCTGGCGAAGGCCTGCAGCAGGTCCCGCTCCAGCTCCTTGAACTGGTAGCTGCTGAGGCGGACGCCGAAGCTGCCGGCGGCCACGTCCTCCACCTCGTGGGCTTCGTCGAAGACCAGCACCGCGAACTCGGGCAGGATGCGGCCGATCTCGTCCGTTTCCAGGGCGAGGTTGGTGAAGAAGAGCGCGTGGTTGACCACCACCAGGTCCGCCTCGAAGGCGCGCCGCCGCATGCGCGTGACGAAACAGCGCTCGAAGTGGGCGCACTGCGTCCCGGTGCAGATCTCGCTGCGGGCGTCCAGCGCGTTCCAGAGGGCGTCCTCGTCGCCCAGCCACGCCAGCTCCGCCCGGTCGCCCGTGTCGCTGGCGGCGGCCCACTCGCGGATGCGCGTGGAGGGGTCCGGTCCTTCGGCCAGCGGCAGCCAGCCTTCCCGTTCGTCTTCGAGCCGGCGCAGGCAGAGGTAGTTCTGGCGCCCCTTCATATAGGTGACCTTCAGGCGGGGGAAGAGGTGCTGCTGCAGCAGAGGGATGTCCTTGGTGAGCAGCTGGTCCTGCAGGTTGCGGGTGGCGGTGGAGACCATCACCCGGCGTCCGCTGGCCAGGGCCGGGACCAGGTAGGCGAGCGTCTTGCCCGTGCCGGTGCCGGCTTCCACGCACAGGTTGCTGCGGGTCTCGATGGCCTCGGCCACGGCCCGGGCCATCTCCAGCTGGGAGGGGCGGGATTCGTAGCCGGGGAGCTTGCGGCTCAGGGCGCCGCCGGGGCCGAAGATGTCTTGGAGGGCGTCGCGGGTGGTGCGGGGTCTGGGAGGGTGGTGG
>JBFGHG010000855.1:0-2054 GCA_041578395.1 Acidobacteriota bacterium | reverse complement strand
GAAGAGCCGACGCTCGAGCTGCTCGAACCGCTCGGCCGCCACGTACGACCGCAACGCTTCGTACAGCGGCTGCGAATCGACCAGCCCCCGCACCGGCAGCGAGGCGCGCAACACCTGAAACAACGGGGTACTCTTGAAGATCAGCAGGATCTCAGAGGGAGAGTGCCCCGCCGCATACAGCACCCCCACCATCGCCCCGACGCTGGCCCCGGAAACGAACTCCGGCCGGACCCCCGCTTCCTCCAGCGCCTGCAGCACCCCAATGTGAGCAATCCCCCGCGCCCCTCCGCCGGAGAGGGCGATTCCGACTGGAGAGTCGATCACGAAATCACGGGCAGGGATACCCGTACCACGGCCCAAACCGTCTGAACATTGATCATTGAAAATTGAACATTACTTGAAAATTGACAGTTTGAGATTTGAGATTTGGAGCGCCTCGCGACCTATCTCCTCCACATATCAATGAGGTTCGCGACCAGCCCACTCCACCCCGTCTGATGCGAAGCCCCCAACCCCGCGCCCCGGTCCCCATGGAAGTACTCGTAAAAGAGGATGTTGTCGCGGAAGTGCGGATCGCTCTGGAACTTCTCCGCTTTCCCGAACACCGCGCGGCGTCCCGACTCGTCGCGCGTGAAGATCCGGATCATCCGGTTGGAGATCTCTTCGGCCATCTCGCGGGGCGTGATGCCCTGGGGACTGGCGGGCGCCGAGATGGAGTAGTCGCTGCCGAACGCATCGCTGAACTTGATCAGCGACTCGATGATCAGAAACGAAGTGGGCCACCAGATCGGACCCCGCCAGTTGGAGTTGCCGCCCTTGATTTTGACCAGCGCCTCTCCCGGTTCGTAGGCTACCCGCGCGTCCCCGAAGACGAAGTGGTTCTCCTCCGCTTCGTGGTGCTTGGAGAGGCTGCGGATGCCATAGTCGGACAGGAACTCGCTTTCGTCCCAGACGTACTGCAGCAGCCGCGACAGCTGCGCCTGGTCGACGATGGCCAGCACGTGGCGCGGCGAGCCCTTTTCCTGCTCCGAGTAGCAGGCCCGGCCCACCAGGTCGGGCCGGTTCTTGATGAACCAGTCGACGTTGCGCAGGAAGTACGGAAAGTCCTTGCGCAACGGCTCGTCTTCGAGGACCTCGATGGCGTACATCGGGATCAGGCCCACCAGCGAGCGCACCCGGAAACGGTGGTACTCGCCGTTGGGATAGCTCAGCACGTCGTAGAAGAAGCCGTCCTTGGGGTCGAACAGCTGGAACTGCTGACTGCCCATGTTCTTCATGGCGGCGCCGATGTACACGTAGTGCTCGAAGAACTTGGTGGCCAACCCCTCGTAGATCTTGTTCTCGCGCGCCAGCTCCAGCGCCATGCGCATCATGCAGAGGCAGAAGAAGCCCATCCAGCCGGTAGCGTCGGACTGCTTCAGGGTGGCGCCGCCGGGCAGCTTCTCGCTGCGGTCGATCACGGTGATGTTGTCCAGCCCCAGGAAGCCGCCTTCGAAGACGTTGTGCCCGTCGGCGTCGACCTTGTTGACCCACCAGGCGAAGTTGATCAGCAGCTTGTGGAAGCACTTCTCCAGAAAGGCCCGGTCCGCCTCGCCGGTGCGTTCCTTGTCCAGGTTGTAGACCCGCCAGCACCCCCAGGCGTGGACCGGCGGATTGAGGTCCGAGAACTCCCACTCGTAGGCGGGAATCTGTCCGTTGGGATGCTGAAACTGCTCGAAGAGCAGGTACCAGAGGTTGCTCTTGGCGAACCAGGGGTCGACCAGCGCCAGAGCCACGCAGTGAAAGGCCAGGTCCCAGGCGGCGAACCAGGGGTACTCCCATTTGTCGGGCATGGAGAGGATGCGCATCGAGTTGAGGTGCAGCCAGTGCTGGTTGCGGATGTGCCAGCGCGAGTCGGGCGGGGGGTTGTTCGGGTCGTCCCCGTCCAGCCATTCGTGCACGTCGAACAGGTAGATCTGCTTGGTCCAGAGCATGCTCGCCAGCGCCTGCCGCTGCACCCGCTTCTCGTCCTCGGTGGCCTTGGGAGGATGGATCTTGTCGTAGAACTCGTCCGT
>JBFGHG010000854.1:0-2057 GCA_041578395.1 Acidobacteriota bacterium | reverse complement strand
GACGAATCGGCCTGGCATTTTCCCGACCTCCCTTCGCGAATCCTGTCGAAGTCGTCGAGGCGCGCTCGCGAGCGACTTCCTGCAAGGAGCGTGCCCTTGGGCTATCGGCCCGCGGAGACGGGGCGGCCGGGCGCGAGGCGCCCGCGCAGGCGGCAAATTGCCCGGGTCGGCGAAAAAGGGTTCGGGCAAATTGCCCGAGACCTGCCGGAGGCGTATAATCCGGCCCGAGGGGCGCACCCGGAAGCGGCCAGTTCGCTTCCGCCCAACTCAGCGGATCGATGGCTGGGCTTTCCTCGACCGCCGGATGCGGGGTGTGACCCATGTTTGAAGGCCGGTTCCTGCAGAGTCTGCATTTCAAGATCGCCTCCGCCGTGATCGCGACCATCGTCGTGACTTCGAGCCTCTACTTCGTGGTGGACTACCGGTCCACGCGCCGCCAGCTGCTGGCGGAACTGGAGGAATCGGCGCAGCAACTGGCCGCCATCACCGGGCAGGGCCTGCTGGAGCTCGCCATGGTGGGCAAGCACCCCGAGCTGATGCAGCCGGCGATGGAGCGTCTGAGCGAGAACTCGTCCGTGGAGCGGATCCTGCTGCTGGACCTGGAAGGCGTGGTCCACTTCGCGTCGGACCCCCGCGACTTGGGACGCCGCTTCCAACCATCCGATGAAGGGTGTCGCGAGTGTCACTCGAGCGACAGCCCGCCCGCGGGTTCGCTCTTTCTGGAAACGGACGCCCGGCAGACCCTCCGCAGCGTACGGCTGATTCCCAACCGGCTCGAATGCCATGGCTGCCACGGCGCCTCCCGGGAGAACAACGGAATCCTGGTGATCGACTTCCCCACCGAGGAAGTGTGGCGGCGCTTGCGAGGGAACCTCTACCAGGGGCTCTACCGGGCGGCGACGACCGTCCTGCTGACCCTCATCGTCCTCGGTCTGGTGATCAACAAACTGGTCATCCTGCCGCTGGGAAGGCTGCGGAGGGCCACGGGGGCCCTGGCGGCGGGCGAGCCGAGCAGCAAAGTGGAGGCGCTGGCCGGGTCGGGGGAGATCGGTGAGCTGGCCGCTTCTTTCGAACGCATGGCCGATCAGGTCCGGACCTCCATCGCGGAGCTTCGCTCGCAGCAGGACTACCTGCAGAGCCTGATGGACAGCCTTCCGGACGCCCTGATCGTGGTCGACCGGGATCTGCGCGTGGAGGCGGCCAACCGGGGAACCGATCAGTTCTGGGACCCCCAGCGGGTGCGGGCGATTCTGCAGCCCGGCGGCCCCCTGGAGGAAGTCCGGGACTCGGTGCTGGAGACTTTCGACAGCGGCCGAACGGATGTCCGGGAAGTGAAGTGGGCCGCAAAAGGCCACCAGGAGGAAGCCTGCCTGGAGGTCAATTGTGCTCCCGTGGTGACGGCCAGCGGCGAGGTCGACCGGGTGATCCTGTGGATCCGGGACGTGACGCAACGGAAGTTGTTCGAGGCTCAGGTCAGCCGCGCAGACCGGCTGGCCAGCGTGGGCCGGCTGGCGGCCGGCTTCGCCCATGAAATCAACAACCCGATGGCAGCCATCACGACCTGCGTGGAGGGCCTCGACCGCCACCTGGCGTCTTCGGCCCGGATCGATCCGGGAGAGAAGGCGGAAATCCGGGATTACCTGACGACGGTGGGAGAGGCCGCCCGCCGTTGCAAGGAGATTACGGGCCGGCTCCTGAGCGCCTCGGCGGACCGCGGCGCGGGCCGTCGGGAGACGGTCGATCTCTGGATTCTGATGCGGGACGCGGTTCGCCTCCTGGAGCACCAGTCCCAACGGCAAGGTGTGTACATAGATCTGCGCCGTGAAGCCGAAGGACGAATGAGGGGGAGTTCCGAAAAGCTCTCTCAGCTCCTCCTCAATCTGCTCCTGAATGCCCTGGAAGCCAGCCGGGAAGGCGGGACGGTGGACGTTTTCCTGGCCGGCGACGAGGCGTCGCTACTGCTCGAGGTGAGCGACAACGGGTGTTGCATTGCCGCTGGAGACCTGGAGCGCATTTTCGATCCTTTTTTCACCACCAAGACCGAAGGGCGGGGTACG
>JBFGHG010000853.1:0-2062 GCA_041578395.1 Acidobacteriota bacterium | reverse complement strand
GCGGCTTGATCCGCAGGGCGTTGTCCAGGATCTCCTTGATCTCGGCCCACTCCAGCTCGTGGACGAAGCCCACCTGGTTGGCGTCCATGAAGCAGGGGTCGCACATCATGTTGCAGCGGTTGGTCAAATCGACCGTCAGCACCGAACCGCGGCCGTGCTTGATGCTGGAAGAGCCGTGGTTGTGCAGCCCCTCGTCGTTGTGGGCCCTCATGTCGCGGCCCGGGAAGTTGGATTCGATCCAGCGCAGGAAGTTGGAGTCGATGGCCATCAGGTCTTCGTAGTGGCCGTGCAGCGGGCACTCCTTGACCATCCAGATCTGGCCGTCCCGCTCTTCGACGCGGGCCTTGACCTCGCCCACCTTCTCGTCGATCAGGATCTGGTAGTCCTCTTCGCCGTTCAGGATTCGCTGCCGCGCCTCGATCACGCACTTGGGGCAGAGCGAGTCGGTCTCGCGCGGCCATCCCAGGTTGGGGCGGGTCTTCTGCCACGACTTGAGCAGGGGCTTGTCGGCCCACTTGGGCGTGAACGACGGATTGGGCCTGTATTTATTGAAGAACTGGATCGTGTCGAACGCCTTGCTCGCCGTGTAGCAGAGCGCGCTGTCGACGTACTTCCATGTACTCTTTTTCGTTGCCATTATGCTGTAGGTCCTTTCCCGCGTATTGTTTCAGGACGATGAGTGCTGGATCACGCTCCCCCCGGAGACGGATCGTACTTTCAGAGGCTCAGTATCTGAAAACCGGCCGGTGAGCGTCAACGGCGCCCGCCCCTCCCGGATGGTTAACTCGCAGTTTTTTTCGCGGATTGATCCCGGGCGGGTGCTTGCCTCGACCTGATACAATACGGGTTTTGGAGTCCCATCCAAGGGAGGATCGACGAGCGATGATCACTTTGACGGAAGCTGCCCGGACCCAGGTGCTGGCGGCGCTGGAGAGCCAGCGGCCGGCCAAGACTGCGCTCCGGGTGGAAGCCAGGACCAACGGCACCGCCGAGTTCGTCTACGCCATGAAGCTGGTGGGAGACGAGGACCGCACCGAAGAGGACGCCGTGTTGGAGGTGGAGGGTTTTCAGATCTTCGTCGACCCGGCCAGTGCCCGCAACCTCGACAACGCCACCATCGACTTCGAGGAAGGCATCCTGCGCAGCGGATTCAAGTTCGACAACCCGAACAAGCCCGAAGGGGCGCAGCTGGGGAGCGGGCCCCGGGGCGACCTGAGCGGGAGCACCGCCGAGAAGGTCGAGCGGCTGATCAACAGCGAGATCAACAATGCCGTCGCGTCTCACGGCGGCCAGGTCAACTTCCTGGGCGTCAAGGAGGACAAGGTCTACCTCAGCTTCGGCGGGGGTTGCCACGGCTGCGGCATGGTCGACGTGACCCTCAAGCAGGGGATCGAAGCCCGCATCCGCGAGCTGATCCCCGAGGTCCGGGAAGTGGTCGACGTGACCGACCACAGTGCCGGCGAAAACCCCTTCTACGCCTGAGCGGCCGCCCACCCGACCGCCGATCGGGGCCGGTTGGAAAGACTCTTGCCAGAGGCGCCGGAAAGGTCTACTCTCGTACGGCTTGGAGGCGTCCGGAATTGTCAACCGTACCGGACTTTGGTATAAAGTGCAGGTCTTTTTCACCAGGCGACGAGGTGCAGGATGACGAGTCGAGCGTTCCTTTTCTCCCTCTTGGCGGTGTTTGCAGCGGCCGGATGCGCTCCATCGGAGACGGGGGGCCTGCTCCGGGTCAAAAAGGACGGGAAGGCCTACATCGGCACGGTCCCCTTCGAGCCGCCGCTCCTGTACCAGGACCGGCAGGAGCTGGTGGGGCCGGAAGCCGGCCTGGCGGCGAAGATCTCCGAAAAGCTCACCGAAAAGCTGGGCGCGCCGCGGCCCGTGGAACCCTTCTGGATCACCCGCACCTACCGGACGCTGTCCGCAGCGCTGGCCAACAACGAAGTCGACCTGGTGATTTCGGTCTACGGAATCACCGAGGAGCGGAAGCAGACGCTGGACTTCTCCGATTCCTACTACCAGTCGGAGCTGGTGCTGACCATCAACCCCGCCCACGACGCGG
>JBFGHG010000852.1:0-2063 GCA_041578395.1 Acidobacteriota bacterium | reverse complement strand
GGGGTGGGCTTTTGCGAATTCGACCAGCGGGACGTGGTCCGCCACCGGCTGGTCCGGCTCATCATCGAAGCCTATGCGGAGCGTGGCGGGGCGCAGGAACAGGGGTGAAGGAGCAGCCATGCCGGCGATACGGATCATAGGCGTACCCATGGACCTGGGAGCGGGCCGACGCGGGGTGGACATGGGGCCCTCGGCCATCCGCATCGGCCGGCTCAACACCCGGCTGTCGGCGCTGGGGCTGGACGTGGAGGACGCCGGCAACATCGAGGTGCAGGTCCCCGAGCAGGTGGAGCGGGGTCAGCACGAACTGATGTACCTGGGAGAGATCGGCCGCGTCTGCGTGCGCCTGGCCGAGCGGGTCCGCGAGTCGCTGTTCGAGGAAAAGATGCCGCTGGTGCTGGGGGGAGACCACTCCATCGCCGCCGGCACCGCCAGCGGGGTTTCGGCCTGGTTCCGCGCCCGGCAGGAGCGGATCGGCCTGATCTGGGTGGATGCCCACGCCGACATGAACGTTCCCGAGACCAGCCCCAGCGGCAACGTGCACGGCATGCCGCTGGCGGCCCTGCTGGGCCTGGGGCCGCGCGAGATGGTCCAGATCGAGGAGTTCGCTCCCAAAATCGCGGTGGAAAACGCCGTGGTGATCGGAGCCCGCAGCCTGGACCACCAGGAGAAGCGGACCATCCGCGAAGCGGGCCTGCGGGTGATCAGCATGAGCGAGATCGACAAGCGGGGCATGCGTTCGGCCATGGAGGAAGCCCTGCAGATCGCCATGGCGGGGACGGCGGGCTTCCACTGCAGTTTCGACCTGGACGTGATCGACCCCCACGAGGCCCCGGGAGTCGGCACTCCGGTGGCCGGCGGCATCACCTACCGGGAGAGCCACCTGGCCATGGAGATGGTCTACGACAGCCGGCACTGCTGCTCGCTGGAGTTCGTGGAGGTCAACCCGGTGCTGGACGTGGGCAACCGCACCGGCAGGCTGGCGGTGGAGCTGGCCTGTTCGGCGCTGGGGCAGAAGATTATTTGAAGTCGGGATCGAGGATTGGGATCGGGGGCCTCGCGCTGAATCGCTTCTTGAACCCTGCAGCGGCATTTGCTAGAGTACCCGCGAAGCATGGTTTTCACGGCTACTCGCCAACTCCGAACAATCCAACCGAAGCAACGAAGGAGGTTCCTGCATGGACGAGATGGAGGTCAAGGAGTACCTGCGGCAAAACGATGAGACTTTCCGCCAGCTGGCCGAACAGCACCAGGCCTACGAGCGCGAGCTCGAGCAATTCCTGCACAAGCCGTATCTGAATCCCGACGAACAGCTCAAAGAGACGGAATTGAAGAAGCGGAAGCTCCACCTGAAAGACCGCATGCAGCTCCTGATCCACCAGCACCGGACCGAGCAGCCCGCAGGCTGAAGGCCCTTACTTCGTCAGGCAAACCAACCCGTTGAGAATTCCGGCGCCTCCCGGACGATCAACGGGTTTTTCTTTTACTGACAGCGGATTAGCCGTTTGAACCTTGAACATTGAAAACTGGAATTTACTCGAGATTTGAGATTTGACAGTTTGAGGTTTAGACTCCTCGATCCCCATGGTCAAAGACGCCTACTACTTCCTGATCCCCCTCCTGCTGGCCGCCACAGCCACAGCCTTCTTCTTCTGGCCCCTTTCCCTCCTCTTCCTCCTGCTCGCCTGCTTCGTGGCCTTCTTCTTCCGCGACCCCGAGCGCGCCATCCCCGACGACCCCACGGCCATCGTCAGCCCCGCCGACGGCAAGGTGATCCGGCTGGACGAGACGGCCGACGGCGCCACCCGCCTGAGCATCTTCCTCTCCGTGTTCGACGTGCACGTCAACCGGGCGCCGATCGAGGGGAAGATCGCCTCCCAGCAGCACCGGCCGGGCAAGTTCCTGCTCGCCTTCGACGACCGTGCCGCGGTGGAAAACGAGCAGCTGCAGATCACGCTGGAAGGCGCCCACCGGCTGTCTTTCGCTCTGATCGCCGGCCTGGTGGCGCGCCGCATCGTTCCCTGGAAGCAGCCCGGAGACCTCGTGAAACGAGGTGATAGAAT
>JBFGHG010000851.1:0-2070 GCA_041578395.1 Acidobacteriota bacterium | reverse complement strand
GCCGTCCGGCGTCATGGTCAGCAGCGACGGGTTGGCCCCTACCGGGATGACGGCCAGGATCTCGGCGCTGGCCGTGTCGAACGCCACCACGGCGGCCGATCCGGGATAGCTGACGAACGCTCTGGCCGAGTCGAGGGTGAACACCACGTTGGGGGAGAAGTTCAGGTCGTTGGTCTGCGCCAGCGGCAGGTTGGTGAGAGGGACCTCGTTGATGTCGAACACCAGGGGATCGGTTTCCGACGGCTGAACGCTGTTCACGACCCGCTGGCCCCAGGCGGAGGCCAGGCTGGCCAGGATCACGACGGCGAGAGACATTCGTTTCAACATAAGCTTCCAATTATAGGACGCAGGCCAAGACTGTGACAACTCGCGGGGCATCCTCGAATGTCGGGGTTCTGCTGCTGAATCACGGGCAGGGATGCCCGCGCCACGGCTCTCCTCATGCTCGATGTTGATGCGATTCGAACTCGATTCGATCAATCAGGCGGCAACCCCAGAAGCCGTTGATCGAGCGGATCAGCAGCGGGCGCATGCTCTCCAGCTGATCGCGCCACCCTTCGTGGGGGACGCTGCAGGTCAGGCGTCCGCCGCGCAGGGCGACGGGCCGCGTGCGGCGGGCCACCTGCTCTCCCACGACCCGGGGCCACAGCTCCTCCAGGAAGGCGAGAGTGGCTTCCGGGTCGCCCGACAATCCCTGCAAGAAACCCGGCAGCAACCCGCTCAGACTTCGCATTCGACGCCTCCAGATCCCCCTGCCCGCCGTGACGCAACCATACTCGGAGGTCGGTATCTTATGCTATTGTTGTGCCGAAATTTTCCGGACTGGTTTGGTTTTCCAGCCGGTAGAAGGTTCCGCATCATGGAGAGCACACTCGTCCTGAACGCCACTTACGAGCCGCTGCAGATCGTCTCCTGGCAAAAGGCGCTGCGGATGCTCTTTCAGAACAAGGTCGAGGTGGTGGCCGAATACGACCGGCACGTCCGCAGCGTCACGGTGAGCATCCGTCTGCCCGCCGTGCTGCGCCTGCTGCACTACGTCAACGTCAAGCGCTACCACAACCGCGTCAAGTTCACGCGGGCCAACCTGTACGCGCGCGACGACTACCGTTGCCAGTACTGCGGGCGCAAGCTGCCCGCCTCGTCGCTTACCTACGACCACGTGATCCCGGTGGCCCGGGGAGGGCCCAAGAACTGGGAGAACATCGTCACCTGCTGCATCCCCTGCAACCGCAGAAAAGGAAGCCGGACGCCGGAGGAAGCGGGGTTCACCCCGCTGAAGAAGCCCAAGGCGCCGCACGGGTTCCCGCACAAGATCTACTTCCACCTGCAGCAGCGGCGGGCGCCCGAGAGTTGGAAAGACTACATTTTCTGGAACGGGGAAATTGGCTTCCGGTGAGGCCCTGCTGATCTTCGCCCGCTACCCCCGGCAGGGCCGCGTCAAGACCCGCCTGGCAAGCCGCTTCGACCCGCCGTCGATCCTGGAGTTGTACCGGGCCTTCCTGCTGGACACGCTGGCCTGGACGGCGCGCGTGCCGGTGACCCGCTATCTCTTCCTGGCGGACTGCACGGCCGAGGAGTCCGCCTCTCTGGCCTCGGGAGACCCGCTGTTCGAGGGAATCCGGCTGCGGAGGCAGGAGGGGGACGATTTGGGCGAGCGGATGTGGAACGCCTTCCGGGCGGTCTGGCCGGCCAGCCGCCGCGTCGTCTTCCTGGGGGCCGACACTCCGGCGCTGCCCGCGCGGCTGGTTCGCGACGGCCTGCGGCTGCTGCGGCGCCGGCCGGTGGTGATCGGACCGTCCACCGACGGCGGCTACTACCTGCTGGGCCTCTCGGCCCCGCTTCCCGTCCTCTTCGAAGAGATCGACTGGGGCAGCCCACGGGTGCTCGAGCAGACACTGGGCCGGCTCGACGAAGCCTCCTACTCTCTGCTCCCCGTACAGCCGGACGTGGACACCCCCGGCGACCTGAAAGAGCTGCGCCAGGAGCTGAAACAGCGGCCGCGCGCCGCCCCTCGAACGCGCCGCGCCCTCGAGGCGCTCGCGCCAGCCTGAAGCATCGAAACATTTGGCG
>JBFGHG010000850.1:0-2098 GCA_041578395.1 Acidobacteriota bacterium | reverse complement strand
GGCTCCACCACGACCGGGTTGAAGTCGTCGCTGAACGGGTTGACCATCTCCGCCACCTGGCGGACCTTGCTGCCGAAGCCGCTTTCCGGCTCCACGTAGGTGTCGATGATTCCCTGCACCGCTTTTTCCCGGACCTTCCGGTCGGAGTCGGCGGTCCGCTCGATGTAAGCGGTCAGCGCCCGGCGGTCCCGGATCTTCAGCAGCGCCCTGACCGCCTCGAGCCGGACCTCGGCACTCGAGTCCCGCGTCGCCTCGATCAGGGCCGGCACGGCCTGCGGAATCTGGTTCTGCCCCAGTGCAATGGCCGCTTCCCGGCGCCTCGTCTCGTCCGGGTGCTTCAGGTCGTAAATGAGAGCTTCGACCGTCACCTGGCGCGTCTGCGCCACCAGCAGGCCGCCACCTCCCAGGGCCAATAGCAGCAGCGCCGGCAGAAGAACACGGCGGATTCGTCCCGTTCCGTTCATGGGTTCAGAATAACAAACCGGTCCGACCTTACCGCCAGTCTCCAGCCGCCACGAAAGCCCCCCAGAAGAAGGGGTGCGTCACCGCCCCCTCCTGGCGCCGCTCCTCGAGCACCCGCCGCTGCGCCTGGCGTAACGATTCGGCGGTGTCCAGGCCGTCGGAGAGGCGGGCCTGGTAGAGGTGCTGCATCAGCCGGCGGGTGGACAGGTCGTCCACCGGCCAGAGGCTCATGATCAGGGTGCTGGCGCCCGCCACCTGGAAAGCGCGCCGCAGCCCCAGCACGCCCTCTCCCGCCTGTACCTTTCCCACGGCCGTGTTGCAGGCCGAGAGCACGGCCCATTCGGCCGCGCTCAGGTCCAGGCCGGCGACTTCCTCGGCGGTGAGAATACCGTCGTCGGAGCTGTCGGCCGCGGCCGCCCGCAGGTTGGCTCCGGCCAGCGCCAGTCCCGAACGAAGCAGCGGGTTCTCCACGTCCTGCGTGGACGCGTCCTCGGGGGCCAGAAGCCCCGATGCCTCCAGGATCTCGGGATCGGGCGCCCCGCAGGCTTCGCCCAGGACGAAACCATGAGTGGCCAGGTGCAGGACGCGCTTGCCCGGCGCCAGCCGCTTGAACTCGCTCTCGTCGGCCGCCTCCCCGGCCAGTTCCACCGCCGGCTCGCCTCCGGGAGCCGCCTTCCGCCAGGCGGCGGCGATCTCCTCGGCCTCCTTCCCGGCGCCCGGCAGGGCGTCGAAATTGATCAGGTCGAACTGCCCGCAGGCGGGCGAGAGGGGTTTCGAACCCCCCTCCGAAGCCCGCCCCGCCGAGGCCTGGACGAGGTCGAAGTTGGCCCCGCCGATGGCCAGCAGGCCCTTCCCCGCGCGCCCCGACCCGGCCAGCGCCACGTCGCGCTCCGCGGACAGGTAGTGAATCGTGGGGCCGTGCTCGACCAGATACCCGCTCTGCGCCGCGGGCAGCGATTGAAAGCTGACCAGGTTCAAGGCGCCGTCCGGAACCACGAAGACCGTCTCCGCGCCCTGCAGAGCGTCCAGCAGGGGATCCCAGATCTTCTCGCGCAGTGCGCCGCCCAGTTCCCGGTAGACGGCCTCGGCCTGCTCCTGCGCCCAGAACTGGGTCAGGATTCCCTGGGCCGCTTCCCGGTGCCAGCGCGAAACCAGCTCGTCGATCTCCCCGGCCGGCCCCAGCGGAACCGCCCGTGTCCGCCCGTCCGGAAAACCGAGCAGGGCCAGATAGGAGCGCCGGGCGGAGAGATCGCCGTCCAGGTCGTGGTGCCGGTAGCTGAAGAAGGCCAGCAGCACGCTGGATGGAGGCAGGCCCCTCAGAGCCTGCGCCAGATCGGCGCCCTGCCGCTTGCGGCGCGTCTGCAGTTCGATGCTGCTCTCCGCCAGTTGCTCCTCCAGCCGCTCCTTGGCGCGGCGCGCCTCCTCCAGTTCGGCGCGGAACTCCTCCGGGGAGCGGGTCCCCGGGCCCTGCACCGTGAGACGCGCCAGACGCTCGGCGGCACTCCTCTGCTCAGCCAGCAGCGCTTCCACCTCGGGGTCCCGGGTCGACTGCACCGCCCGCCGCCGTTCCGCCATCTCGTCCAGCACCACGGCGCGGGATTGCACCACTTCGTCCCAGGCCCGGCGCAGCGCGTCG
>JBFGHG010000849.1:0-2103 GCA_041578395.1 Acidobacteriota bacterium | reverse complement strand
CGCTGGCGCCTCCCGCCTTTCAGCCCCGCCTTCCGGTGGGAAGCCTGAAGCGGACTTCGGTGCTGCGCGGCCCCGAGATTTACCTGAAGCAGGAACATCGCGTCCCCCTGGTCCACCTGGCGCTTCTCGTTCCGGGCGGCCGGATCGACGAAAGTCCCCAGCCGCGGGGGCTGACCGAGCTGGTGCTGCAGTCGCGGGCGGCCAGCGCCGGTGAGACCGCGGGTGCGAGCTTCTGGCGCCAGGTGGAGAGTCACGGCTGCCGGGGGGACGTGGTCAACGAGGAAGACTTCTTCGGCTATCGTTTCAGCTGCCTCTCCTTCCGGACCGAGCACCTGGTGGCCCGGCTGATTCCCTGGCTGCGCGAGTTGGCCTTCACCGACGAGGCGATCGAGCGGGAAAAGCAGCGGCTCGAGGCGCGTTTGGGGTCTGATCCGGGCTCGGCGCTCGAGCAGGCGGAGTACGAGATCCGCCGCCGGCTCTTCGGCGATCACCCCTACGGTTCGCCGCGCCGCGGAGTCGCCGCCACGGTTTCACAGGTCGGACCCAAGGAAGTCCGGGAGTGGACCGAGCGGCAGATGCAGGGGTTTCACCCGGTGCTGCTGATGGTGGGAGACGTCGACGGCACCGCCTTTCTCTCCCCCTTGATCGGCCTGCTGAGCGACTCCAAGCTGTCGGCCAAGAAGGGCGGCGAGAACCCGCCGCAGCCGGCGGCCAACATGGTGGAGGTGGAGATGGCCGGCGGGCGGCTGCTGGGCGTGCCCGGACCCGTGCTGGGGGCGCGCGACGCCTGGCTGGTCCCCCTGCTGGGCCGGTTGCTGGAGCAGTGGGAGGGGCGGATCGCGGCTCACGACTCCGCCCCGGAGGCGACCGGCGTCCGAATCTTCCACCGCGCTTTCCTGCAGGCGGGGGTGGTGTTCGCCGAGCAGTCGCCGAAAGACGCGGGCGGCCTGCGGGGTGCCCTGCACGCCCTGCCCTCGGCCCCCATCCACGAACGGCAGCACCTGGACGGCTTGGTGGTGGCGATCACCGCGCACTACTCGCGCCAGCAGGACGGGCGGGAGTTGCTGATCGAGCTGGGGCGCAACCTGCTGGGGGGCGAGCAGCCGGAGTTTCAAGACGAGTACCTGACCACCTTGAAGGGCGTACAGGCCGACGAGCTTCGGGAGCTGGCCCGCCGCCTCTTCGGAAGCCTGCCGGTGCCGGCCGACGGGGAGAAACCGGAGGTGGCGCGGTGAAGGCAGTGATCATGGCCGGGGGGCAGGGGACTCGATTCTGGCCGGCCAGCCGCCGCGGCCGCCCCAAGCAGTTCCTCAACATCCTGGGACAGCGCACCATGTTGCAGGAAACGATGGCGCGGCTGGACCCGCTGCTCGGATCGTCCGACCTGTTCGTGGTCTGCCCGGCCGACTACGTGCATGACGTGCGCACGCAGGCGCCCGGCCTCTCCGACGCCCAGGTGATCGTCGAGCCGGCGCCGCGCAACACGGCTGCCTGCATCGGACTGGCCGCCCAGAAGCTGGCCCGGCGCTCCGCGGACGACGTGATGGTCGCCCTGCCCGCCGACCACTCGATTCGCGACGTCGACGAATTGCACCAGCTGCTGGCCTCGGCCGAGACGCTGGCGCGCGACGGCTGGCTGGTGACCTTCGGTATCCGTCCCACCTTCGCCGCCACCGGCTACGGCTACCTCGAGCGGGGGGAGAGTTTGGGCCGCTTCGGCGGCAAGGAGGCCTTCCGGGTGCGGCGCTTCCTGGAGAAGCCGGACGCCGGGAAGGCCAGAAAGCTGCTGGAGTCGGGCGGGTTCGACTGGAACAGCGGGATCTTCGTCTGGAAGGTCTCCCGCATCCTGGAAGAGATCGAGCGCTCCATGCCGGACCTGCACGAGGCCCTGGCCGAGATCTCCCGGGACCCCGACGACGTCCAGCGCTGCCGCCGGGCCTTCGAGCGTCTGGGTCCGGTCTCGGTGGACTACGGGGTGATGGAGAAGGCGGAGCGGGTGGCGTCCTTCCCGGCCGACCTGGGCTGGAGCGACGTGGGCAGCTGGCCCGCCCTGGCCGAACTGCTGCCCAAAGACGAGCAGGGGAACGTGGCCAACTCGTTTCT
>JBFGHG010000848.1:0-2113 GCA_041578395.1 Acidobacteriota bacterium | reverse complement strand
TTTCCGGCGGGAGCTGCGGGAGTGAGCGGCGCGCGTTCTTCGAGGTGATCCTTCAACTCGAGATGCGGAACTCCTTTTTCCAGCCACTCTGGAGCAGCGGCTCCCTTGAGGTGGTGGTCGAAGAACTCGCGCATCCGCACCGTGTAGTCCTTCTGGTTGGCGGGCTTGCGTAGTCCGTGGTTCTCACCCTTGTACTGCAGCATCACGACCGGCTTGTTGAGGCGGCGCAGGGTGTTGAAGTACTCGATTCCCTGATTGAAATCGACCGCTCCGTCCTTGTCGTTGTGGAGGATGATCAAGGGCGTGGTCACGTTGTCGGCGAAGTAGACGGGAGAGTTTCGGGTGTAGGCTTCCAGCACGTCCCAAGGACCTCCGGTGAATCTGCCTTGGCTACTCTCGAAGATGGGCTGGTTGGCGGATCCCGAATTCCAGTAGATCGAGCTGTACATGCTGATCATGTTGGTCAGCGGCGCTCCGGCCACGGCCGCCGAGAACATGTCGGTCTGGGTGATCAGGAACGAAGTCTGATAACCGCCCCAGGAATGACCGTGCAGACCCACGTTCTCGGCATCAACCACTCCCGTCGCAATGGCCGCCTTGAGTGCGGGCAGCACGCACCACACCGCGGACATTCCCGGATCGTCGACCTTGTAGACGATGTCGGGCATCAGCACCGCGTAGCCGTTGCTGGTGTATACCGACTGGTCGAAGCCGGTTGCAGTCGGGACGTCGTAGGAGTGCAGCCGCTGCGACATCTTTTCGTATATGTAGACGATGGTCGGATAGCGTTTCCCCTCCTCGTAATTGGCGGGCAGGAAGAGGGCGGCCTGCAATTTGTCCCCGTTGTCGCTTTCGTAGTCGATCAGTCGGGTCCCGCTCGACCACTGGAACTCGGACTGTTGGGGATTGGCCTCGGTCAAGCGCGTGCCGTTGGCCAGATCGGCCGAGGCGGCGTAGTAGTCGGGATAGTCGGCGTGCGTCCCCTGCCGGTAAAGGTAGACTTCGGCGTTCTTGGCCTTCATCAAGCCGGGATAGGAGGCGTCTCCCCAGAGCAGCATTTCGGGACCCGGCTTTCCGTCTTTCAAGCGAGCCATCCCGGCCTTCTTGGTCCACTCCTGGTAGGCCGGCAAGTAGATGTCGCGAGTCAGATCGATGCCTTCCGCCTCGGGGTCGAGCCGGACCGGGCGCCGGTAGCGGATGCCGTCCTTGCGGCCGTCCCCGGTCAGGTTGGATCCCTTGTCGCCTTTCGCCGAGACCCTCCACACGTCCCAATCGTCGGAGAGCACGACGTGAGCACCGTCGGAACTCCATCCGTAGGGACGAATGGGGGGCTGGACGATGTTATGGTCGTCCTCTAGGTCGACGAACGAGACGGGAACTTCCTTGGTAACGTTGTGGTGGGTTCGGGCGGCGATGTCGTAGGTGTGAAAATGCCCGTCGCGATAGTAGAGCAACTGGCTGCCGTCCACCGACGGTCCGAAGTACCATCTGGCCTTTTCGATCGCCAGCGTCCGGTCGCCGCTTGCCAGGTCCACGGCATAAACATCCTGGTAGCGACGCCCGTCGAGGTTGCCCATCCATTCGTATGGAGTGCGATCGGTTCCCACTGCCCAGCGATGACCGGTATCGGCTGAGACCTCCCGCAGCGTTTCGTCAGCCAAGCGGACGAAGCGGCCGCTTTCAGGCCAGTACGCCGCCAGAAAGCTGAAGTTCTTGTCCCGGTTTTCCTGGACCTGCTGCATCGACTGCAAGCGCGAATCCTTCCAGTGCCAAAGCACCAGATCCGCGGTTTCTCGTTTGTCCTCCTTGCCGCCACGCCCGGCGCCCGGGGGGCTCTCGGGCCTCTCATCCGAATCGTCGTCCCCTTCGGCTTCCGGCTCGGACTCTTTCGATCGCTCGCCCTCTTTCGGCTCCAGTTCGTGGATACCGAAGAGGATGGCGGAGAAATCGTCTTTCCATTGGGCCGAACGGTTGGGGCTGATGGTCATTCCCTCGGGAAAGCTCTCGGCCTGGGCGGGATCGAAGCGGCTGACACGCGGAGGATCCTGGGCGAGATCCCGCAACCCGAGCAGGCTGTAGCGCCGGTCTTCGAACTTCTCGTCCTTGACTCCTT
>JBFGHG010000847.1:0-2117 GCA_041578395.1 Acidobacteriota bacterium | reverse complement strand
GCGGATCATCGGGGCCAACGAGCTGATCGGCGCCAACTTCCTCTACCGGGGGGCGGCGGTGGCGCGCTCGGTGGGCCGGGTGGAGATCCGCAGCCGCTCGGGCGCGGTGCTGGGCTTCGGGACGGGTTTCAAGGTCTCGCCCCGGTTGATGATGACCAACAACCACGTGTTGGGCAACGCCGCGGAGAGCCGCGACAGCGTGCTGCAGCTGGACTTCTTCCTGCTGGGAGACCGGCGCCCCAACCCCACCGCGGAGGTCCGCCTGCGGCCCGACCTTTTCTTCCACACCGACCGGCCGCTGGACTTCACCCTGGTGGCGGTCCAGGAGGACGAGACGTTCCGAAGGCGGCCCGTGATCGGCTTCAGCCAGGGTACGGTCGAGGCGGTCATCGGAGAGCGGGTCAATATCGTCCAGCACCCGGGCGGCCGCCCTCAGATGCTGTCGCTGCGCGAGAACCGGGTGGTGGACGTGCTGGACGACTTCCTGCACTACGTGTCGGACACCGAACAGGGATCCTCGGGGGCTCCCGTCTTCGACGACTTCTGGAGGCTGGCGGCGCTGCACCATTCCGGCGTCCCGTCGCGCGACGAACAGGGCAGAATCTTGCTGCAAGACGGCCGGGTCTGGGACGGCAGCCGCTCCACCCAGCACCTGATCGCCTGGGTGGCCAACGAGGGGATCCGCATTTCCCGAATCGTGGAGCACCTGCGGCGGCAGCTGGACGGCCTCGGCGACGAGCGCAGGACGGTGCTGGAAGAGGCACTGGGCGAGGTGGCCGCACCGGTCTCCGGAACTTCCGGGCGCCCGGGCTCCGGCGAGTCGGACCTGGTGGTGCAGCCCGAGCCGGACGGCAAGGGCACGTATCGCGTGGTGGTCCCGCTGGAGCTGACCCTGCGCCTGCCCCGCGTCGCGGTGGAGCCGCCCGGCGAACCCACCGCTCCTACGGAACCCACCACTCCCACGGGACCCACCGGGCCCACCGAACCGACCGAACCCACCACTCCCACAGGGCCCACCGTTATCACTGATCCCACCGGGCCCCCGCCCCCGGAGGCCTCCTACTACGACGAGGCTGCCGACGGGGAGGAGCAGCGCAGCTACTACGGCGAGGAGGACCTGCCAAGGGACCGGAGAGATGCCTTCCAGCGCCTTTCCCGGCTGGTGCGGGAAACCCAGACCTCGGTCCTCTCCTACCGGTCGGCGCGGCACGACCACCTCTACCCGAAGGTCGACCTGCGGCAGGAGGGGGACCTGAGGAGCATTTACTCCGGCAAGGGGTTCGACCCGCGGGAGGTGATCGCCATGGACCTCGAGATCGAGGCCCTTCGCGAGGCCCGGCTGCAGGAGTTCCTCCTCTCGGAAAGCGCGCTGGACGAGGCGGCCCGCGAGCAGTTCCTGGAGGACCTGGAGGCGGAGCTGCCCTTCAACTGCGAGCACGTGGTGCCGCAGTCCTGGTTCGGCCGCAGCTCGCCCATGAGAACGGACATGCACCACCTGTTCACCTGCGAGCCCCGCTGCAACAGCTTCCGCAGCAACGTGCCCTATTTCCAGTTCACGCCCGAGGACGAGGTGGTGCGCGCCGAGTGCGGCCGCCGCGAAACCGGCAAGTTCGAGCCGGAGGAGGGAAAGGGCGCGGTGGCCCGGGCCACGCTCTACTTCCTGCTGCGCTATCCGGGAATGGTGGGGGACGAGAACCGGGAGCTGCAGCGCGGGCGCCTGGCGATCCTGCTGGATTGGCACCGGCGCTTCCCGGTGGACGTCTGGGAGAAGCACCGCAACGCCGAGATCGCCCGGGTGCAGGGCAACCGCAATCCCCTGATCGACCGCCCCGAGTGGGCGGGCCGGATCGACTTCGGCCCGGGGTTCGGTTAATCGCGGGCAGGGATGCCCGCGCCACCCTTCCTCAGCCGAGTAGTGCCTCACAGATGGCGGCGTACCCCCGGCAGGCGGCCCACAGCTGATCGACCTCTACGTACTCGTCCACCACGTGCGCCAGCGACTCGTCCGACGGCCCGAACCCGATCGTGGGCACTCCGACCACCCCTGCACTGTAGGCGGCGTTGGTGCAAAAGCGGTAGCCGGCCAGGCCGGCGCCGGGATGCACGGTCCGCACGGC
>JBFGHG010000846.1:0-2121 GCA_041578395.1 Acidobacteriota bacterium | reverse complement strand
GCTGGTGCAGATCGAACCCCAGACCGTGATTCGCGGAAGCCTGGTGGTGGGCGCGGCCGTCGAGGTTCGCGGCCGGCTGACTCCGTCACTGGCGGTAGCCGCCCGGCTCATCGAGGTCTTGCGGGCCGTCCGGGCCATCCCGGACGAGGTGCGCATGGACTTCGGACAGACCCGCCGGGTGGACCTGCTGCTGGCCTCCCCGCGCGACGAGGCGACTGTGCTGCGGCTGGTCTCGCGCGATCCCGCTCTGGCTCGGGTGAGCCCGTCTCAGATCACCATCCCCGCCGGGGGCCTGACGGCGTCCTTCCAGATCCAGTCGGGCAACCGTGAGGGAACCACCTTCGTCGACGTGATGCTGCCGGCTTCGCTGGGCGGCGGAGCGGTCAGCGTCAAGGTCGAAGTCGAAAGCGACCAGCCCGACGACAACCCGCTGCCCGAGCTGGTGGAGGTGAAATGGAACCCCCGCAAGATCGAGAGCGGCCCCACCGGCCCGCGCCAGGTCAGCCTGACCCTGACGCGCACGGTGGCGCAGAGCCTGACGGTGGCGCTTTTTCTGAAGGAAGGGGACCCGGCTTCGGTCAGCTTTCCGTCGCAGGTCGTGATCCCGGCCGGCAGCCGGTCGGTGGCCCTGGAGATTTCGATCCACCAGCTGGGCGGACGCACCAAGATCCGCGCCCAGCTCCCGTCCGGAGTGGGCGGGGACACCGACGACCTGGAAATCGACACCCGCGACCAGCAGGCACAGCGGCTGGACCTGCGCTGGCGCCCCGACGACCTGGAGCTGGCGCCGGGCGGGCAGGGAACGGTCGAACTGCGGATCGACCAGCCCGCCCCCTTCGACTTCGAAGTCCCGATCGTGCTCCGGGACGGCGATCCGGGCGTGGCCAGCGGAGTCCCGGCCAGCGTGGCCTTCCGGCAGGGCGAGTCCTCGGTCCGCCTGACGATCCGGGCGGGACAGCAGGAAGGGCGGGTCCGTTACCGGGCTACTCTTCCCTTTCAGCTCGGCGGCCGGTCCGATGACCTGGACGTCGAAGTCGAGCGGTAGGGTCCAAGAGGCGGTCGGGCATTCAGGTGCCGGGCCGCCTCGCCGCTCGCCGCGGAATACAATGAATGCGAATGGTCCAGGAGCAGGTCACGGATGAAGAGCTGCTGCAGCAGGCACGGGCGGCCGAACCGGAAGTCCGCCGGCGGCTCGTGGGCACGGTCTTCGGGCGCCACCAGCGCCGCGTGGCCTTGTGGTGCCTGCGTTTCACGGGCGAGCGGGAGTCGGCGGCCGACCTGGCGCAAGAGGTTTTTCTCAAGGCCTTCGCCGGCCTGGCCGACTTCCACGGAGAGGCGCGGTTCTCCACCTGGCTTTACTCGATCACGCGCCATCACTGCCTCAACTACCTGCAGCGGGCCGAGCATCGGCGCCGGCAGCAGCAGGACGAGCTGACGGAAGAACTGGCCGAGGAGCCGTCTGCCGACGTGTTGGGGAAGCTGGAAAAGAAAAGCGAACTCGAACTGGCGCGCCGGCTGATGAACGAACATCTGAACGACCTCGAAAAGAAGGTGCTGACGATGCGATACGTGCAGGGACTCCCGATGGACGCCGTGACCCGGCTGCTGGGCCTGCAAAATTCGAGCGGCGCCAAGGCCCACGTGGTCAGCGCCAAGCGGAAGCTGAAACGGGCCCTGGACCGGGCGCGGGCTGGCCGGCCGCGAAGCGGGCGAGAGGTGCAGCCATGACGGACGCGAAAAACGTCGACACCGGAGCGCTGAAACAGATTCTGGAGGAGGGGAACTGCCCGCCGGCCGAGACCATGTTCCTGTTGCGCGACGGGGCCGCTTCACCGGAGGCTTCCCTCCGCTGGGGCGCTCACGTGAAGACCTGCCCCCGTTGCCGGGCGGAACTGGCCCTGCTCGAGGACTTCGAGGCGGCCGAAGTGCGGCCCGGGGAGGAGGCGGACCTGCGCTACATCGAAGAGCGTCTGTCGCGCTCGGATTGGCAACCCGAGGCCGCAGGCGATGCTCCCGCTGGGTCGACAGCGAGCGGGCTGGATTGGCGGCCCCTGCTCGCCGTTGCGGCCCTGCTGCTTTTCGCGGTCGTCTATCTGAATTTTCCCGGAAGCCCGGGTCCTT
>JBFGHG010000845.1:0-2131 GCA_041578395.1 Acidobacteriota bacterium | reverse complement strand
GATCCGGGTCAACGTGCGCATCATCGCGGCCACCAACTGTGACCTGAAGGAAAAGACCCGCGGCGGCGACTTCCGCGAAGACCTCTACTACCGGCTCAACGTGGTGCCGGTGCACCTGCCCCCGCTGCGACGCCGCATGTCGGACGTGCCGCTGCTGATCAACCACTTCCTCGAGCTGTTCGCCGTGGAGTACGAACTGCCCCACAAACAGATCGACCCCAACGCCCTGAAGAAGCTGCTGCAGTACAGCTGGCCGGGCAACGTCCGCGAGCTGCGCAACGCCGTGGAGTTCGCCACCGTCCTGTCGGGCGACCGCACGGCGCTGGAGTTCGAGGACTTCCCCGCCCTGGTCAACGAGCTGGAATCGGCCCCCCACCCGCTGTTGCATCACGTGGCGCTGCCCGAAGACGGGATCAACCTGAACCAGGTGATCGCCGACCTGGAACGCCACCTGATCGAGCAGTCGCTGGAGCGGACCGGCGGCAACAAGGGGAAAGCGGCCCGGCTGCTGCACCTGAAGCGGACCACGCTGGTGGAGAAGCTGCGGCGAATGAACCGCCTCGAAGAGTGCGCGTAGTGTTAGTGGCGTGGGCATCCTGCCCGTGATTCCGAACGGCTACTCCGCCAGGTCGCCCGGCCTGAGCTATACTCGACCACATGCGGTGGCTTGCGGCCTTTCTTCTCTTCCTGACCGCCGCCCCTGTTTCGGCCCAGTCCCCTTCCTTCCGAGTCGACGCCAAATACGTCAAGGTCCCCGTCTCGGTGTTCGACGAGCAAGGCGGCGCGGTGACCGGCCTGACGCGCAAGGACTTCCTGCTGTACGACGAGGGCATCCGCCGGCCGATCGAGAACTTCCTGCTGGACCGGGCGCCGCTGCACGTCCTGCTGCTTCTGGACACCAGCGGGAGCCTGCGCGAAGAGCTGGACGAGATCCGCCGCGCCGCTCTGCGCTTCGCCGGCGCGTTTTCCAGGGAGGACCGGATCTCGGTCATCGCCTTCGCGGACGAAGCGGAGATCCTGGCCGACTGGACCAACCGGTTCAAGCGCTTGAAGAAGGCGTTGAACAAGCTCGAACCTGGTTATCGCACAGCCCTTTACGACTCTCTGAATCAAGTAGTACGTGACCGTTTTCGCCGCGTCGGCGGCCGCAAGGCGATCATCCTGCTGACCGACGGACTGGACAACGAGAGCGCCACCCCTTTCGACGAGTTGCTCCCCACGCTGATCGAATTCGACATCACGCTGTACATCATCAGCCGCACCCGGCTGGTGCAGCCGAAGGTGCGCGACAGCGCCCGGGTGGAGTTCCTCAACCAGGTGATGAAGGACTTGCTGGAGGAGGGCGACGAGGACGACGGCGATTTCGTGGACGTCTACTTCCGGGAGAAGGAGAGCTCGCTGACGAGGCTGTCGGAGAGTACCGGGGGGAGGGTGTTGTTTCCTGAGTACCTGGAGGAGCTGCAGTCCAGCTACGTCCAGGTGGCACGGGAGCTGAAGGCGCAGTACGTGCTGACGTTCAATCCGCCGGGGGAGTCGAAGGTCGCTTTTCGATCGATCCGGGTGGAGTGTCTGCGGGACGTGGGGCGGCTCCACTTCCGCCGCCAGTACCACTGGGGTCGATGAGAGTGAGAGTGGCGCGGGCATCCCTGCCCGCGATTGACACCAGTACGAAGCGATTATCTGAGACGTCGTAGGTCTTCGCGCTCCAGTCGATGCCGTCGGTTTCGATCCGGATGGAGCCGTTTCGGGCGGTCAGCAAGACCGCGATCTGCCGTCCCGTGAGCCGATCTAGCACGGCTTTGGACGGGTGGCCGAAGAGGTTGCGCCGGCCGGCGGAGATCACCGCGAGCCGGGGCCGGACGCGATCCAGGAATCGCTTCGAGCTACCGGTAGCGGCTCCGTGGTGGGGGACCTTCAGGACCGTAGCGGGGGCGAGCAGGCCCCGCGCGTCGAGGTGGTACTCGGCTTCTCGTTCGATGTCTCCCGTCAACAGCAGCGAGAAACGGCCGTATTGCAGGCGCAGGACGAGCGAAGCGTTGTTGGTGCTCCAGGACGAGCCGGCGGCCGGGTGCAGGACTTCGTGATGTACTCCGCCCCAGCGGAAGTGACGGCCCCGGTGCAGCCGCTGGAG
>JBFGHG010000844.1:0-2135 GCA_041578395.1 Acidobacteriota bacterium | reverse complement strand
GGTCGGTGGCGCCATAGACATGCGGCAACCGGACGGCCGCGAAGGTCATCCCCGCCTGCCGGGTACCCTCGGCCAGCAGCGCCTCCGCCTCCAGCTTGGCGCGGCCGTAGTCCAGCGACGGCCGCGCCGGTGTGGCGGGGCCGATCGGCTCGCGCTGGTTCCCGTAGACGAGCAGGCTGCTGGCGTACACGAACTGCCGCACCCCCGCCTGGCGGGCCGCCTCCAGCAGGTGGCGCGAACCCTCCACGATGGAGGGCCGCAGCACCCGGTAGTCTTCGAAAGACGCCCGGGCGGCCAGGTGAAAGACCGTGTCGACCCCCCGCGCGGCGCGGCGCAGGCTCTCCGGGCTCTCCAGGTCCGCCTGCACCAGCTCGGCCGGCAGGCCCGCCAGCAACTGCCCCCGCTGAGGCCGCCGCACCATCAGGCGCGGGCGCAACCCGGCGGCCGCCAGCCGGCGCGCCAATTCGGCCCCGATGAAACCCGTCGCCCCTGTCACCAAAACCTTCTTCATCGGCCCGCCTCCGCGACGGGATCGGCGGAAGGAGCGTCTCCGGAATCCGGCTCCCTGGGCGAGGCGTCCTCGACTGCCGCCCGTCCAATGCCCCGCAGCATCCGGGAGAAGATCAGGCTGTGCAGCGGGTAGATCAGGTACCAGTAGGCCAGGCCGCTCAATCCGACCGGGTCGAATTCGGCGGTCTGGCGGATCACCGAGCCATCCTCGTCCGGGGTCACCTCGAACTGCAGCCAGGCCCGCCCCGGGACTTTCATTTCCGCCGCCAGGCGCAGCATCCGGTCCGGCTGGTAGGCTTCGATGCGCCACCAGTCGAGCGGCTCGCCTACACTCAGCTCCTCCGGCGAGTGGCGCCCCCGGCGCATGCCGATTCCGCCCACCAGCAGGTCGATGAACCCCCGCAGCCGCCACAGGAAGTTGGCGTAGTACCATCCGTTCCGCCCGCCGATACGACGGATGGGCCGGAAGGCTTCGGCGGGTTCGAGCGGCACCCGCACGGTGCGGGAGTCGACCAGCCGTTTCCCGAACCGCACTCCGCCCCAGTTGGGGGTCTTTCCGCCGGCGGACATGGCGTCGGACCAGCGCGTTGCGGCGAACTTCCGGTCTTCGTTGCGGAGGGCGCGGGCCAGCGCCTGCCGGTGGTCCATCGGCCGGATGTCGAACAGCTGCAGGGCCAGATCGTCGCGCACCACGGTGGGGTGACGGATGCTGTTGATCAGCTTGCGCCCCACCCGCGCATACAGCGGCGTCACGAGCGCCAGCCATAGGCTGGAGAGGCGCGGCGTGAGCACCGGGACCTGGATCATCCAGCGCCGCAGGCCCCGCTGCCGGGCGTACTCGCGCATCAGCTCGCCGTAAGTGACCTGATCGGCGCCGCCGATCTCGATCACCGGGCTTCCCTCCACCTCGAGCGTGAGGGCGCCCCGCAGATACGCGAGCAGGTCGCGGATGGCGATCGGCTGCGCCGCCACCGAGACCCATCGCGGGGTGATCATCACCGGCAGCTTCTCCACCAGGTCGCGGATCATCTCGAAGGAGAGGCTGCCCGAACCGATCACGATCGAGGCCCTGAACTCCAGTGTCTGGACTTCCGACTCCCGCAGGATTTCGCCGACCGCCTGCCGGCTCCGCAGGTGCGCCGAAAGCTCGCGCTGCTCGTCACCCAGGCCCCCCAGGTAGACGATGCGGCGGACTCCCGCCTCCCGCGCCGCCCGGGCGAAGTTCGTGGCGCCCCGCCGTTCCGCCTCTTCGAAGGTCTCCGAGTCGCCCATGGAGTGCACCAGGTAGTAGGCCGTGTGAATCCCCTCGAGGGCGGGCGCCAGGCTCTCCGGCTCGAGCAGGTCCCCGTAGACCACCTCCGTGTCCGGCCCCGTCTTGCCCTCCAGGTGGCGGGGGCGGCGGGCGAGACACCTCAGCGGCACTCCTTCCCGCTGCAGGACCTTCAGGAGACGCCCTCCCACGTATCCGGTGGCGCCAGTCAGTAACACCCGTCGCTCGGTGGTTTTCTTTTCCATGTCTAATAAAAGTATAGATTTTGTCAAAGACCCTGTCAAGTGCCTTCGGAAGGGAGTATTCCGAGGCCGGCAAAGGCCTCCTCGGCGGCAGACGCCCAACCGCGGTTGGC
>JBFGHG010000843.1:0-2138 GCA_041578395.1 Acidobacteriota bacterium | reverse complement strand
TGTTTCCAAAATGTTTCCAAAGCCCATCCAAACTCCAACTAATAACCCCAAAGACACGACTCGACCTAAAGCCCCAATAGGCAGCGATTTAGGCCAGCCAAATAAACTCCCCCAAACCCCGCCAAATCGCCTCCGAACGGTCTCCAAAACCGAGGGCCGCGGGTTCGAATCCTGCCACCCCTGCCAACCTTCCCCTGGCCTGCCAAGGAGACCATCTCTTGAAGCTCAGCCAACTCGAGACTCCCGCGCTGGTCGTCGACCTGGACGTGATGGAGCAGAACCTGGAACGCATGGCCGGCTACTGCCGCACCCACCAACTCGCTCTGCGTCCCCACAGCAAGACCCACAAATCTCCCTGGCTGGCCCGGCGTCAACTCGAGTGGGGCGCCTGCGGCATCACCGTGGCCAAGATCGGCGAAGCGGAAATCATGGCCGCCGCCGGTCTGGACGACCTGCTGCTGGCCTACCCCGTCTTCGGGCCCCGCAAGGCTCGAAGGCTGGCGGAGGTGGCTTCCCAGGCCCGCGTCACGGTGGCGCTCGATTCCGAGGAGTCGCTCGAGTGGGTGGCGGAGGCTGCCGTGGACGCCCGGATCGGTGTCCTGGTCGAGGTCGACCTGGGAATGGGGCGCTGCGGACTGCCCCCCGGGGAGGCCCCGCTCAGGCTGGCCCGGGCCGTCCAAGGGCTGCCGCGGCTCCGTTTCGAGGGTCTTCTCTTCTATCCCGGCCATGTGCACCCCGACCTGGAAGGGAGCGACCGGACGCTGCGAGAGACCAACAAGCGTCTCGCCCGCCAGCTCGAGGGCTTCGACCGGGAGGGGATTCCCGTGCCCACCGTCAGCGGCGGGAGCACCCCCTCGGCCTACCACTCGCACCACTTCGAAGGGGTGACCGAGATCCGGCCGGGTACCTACGTCTTCAACGACCGCAACACCGTGCAGTGGCGAGTCTGCAGCCTCGAGCAGTGCGCCCTGTCGGTGTCGACCACGGTGGTCAGCACCGCCGTGGCGGGTCAGGCGATCGTCGACGGCGGATCCAAGACCTTTTCGAGCGATCCGCTGGCGCCCGCCACCGGGGGCGGCTTCGGCATCGTCAAAGGACATCCGGAGGTGGAGTTCGTCCGGATGAACGAAGAACACGGCTATTTGAAACTGCCTGCCGGAACCCGGCTGGAGCCGGGGCAGACGCTGGAGATCGTTCCCAACCACGCCTGCACGACCGTCAACATGCACGACCGGGCCTGGGGCGTCCGAGCGGGGGAGGTGGTCAAGGAGTGGGAGATCGCGGCTCGAGGCAGAATCAGGTGATTCCTGATTCTTGATTGGTGATGGATTCTTCGCTCAAACCTCCGGTGGCGGCTCGGAAGCCTCGCTCGGTCGAGGTGCACGGGGTAGCTCTGTCCGATCCGTATGCCTGGCTGAGGGATCGGGAGGATCCCCGGGTGCTGGAGTACCTCCGGGAAGAGAACGCCTACACCGAGCGGGTACTGGAGCCGGTTCGGGAGTTGCGCGAGCGCCTTTACCGGGAGATGGTGGGGCGGATCCAGGAAACCGACAGCAGCGTCCCCGTCCCTCTGGACGACTACTACTATTACCATCGTACTGAGCAGGGCCGCCAGTACCCGATTCACTGCCGCAAGCGGGGGTCGCTGGAGGCGGACGAAGAGGTGATCCTGGACCCGAACCAGCTGGCGGTGGGCCGGCACTACCTGCACCTGGGCGCGCTGCGGGTGAGTCCCGATCACCGCCTGCTGGCGTATTCGGCCGACCGGGACGGCGGCGAGCAGTACACGCTGCGGATCAAGGACCTGGAGCAGGGCCGGCTGCTGGAGGAACGGGTCGAAGGGACCTACGGGCCGGTAGCCTGGGCCGCCGACAACCGGACTCTCTTCTACTGTCTGCTGGACGCCTCGCACCGCCCCTACCGGCTGATGCGGCACCGTCTGGGAGAGCCGCCCGAGCGGGACGTGCTGGTCTGGGAGGAGCAGGACGACGCCTACTTCGTGTCGGTCCGCCAGACCCGCAGCCGCCGCTTCCTGCTGCTGGAGCTGGAGAGCAACGCCTCGAGCGAGGTCCGCTACCTGGATGCGGACGACCCGGAGGGAGCCTTCCGGGTGATCGAGCCGCGCCGGCCCAAGGTGG
>JBFGHG010000842.1:0-2146 GCA_041578395.1 Acidobacteriota bacterium | reverse complement strand
CGGCTTGCTCAGCAGCAGCACGTCGCCCGGCTGCGCGCCCCGGTTGGTCAGGACTTTCTCGGGATGCACCAGGCCGGTCACGGCATAGCCGAACTTCAACTCCGGGTCCTTGACGGAATGGCCGCCCAGGATGGCCACTTCGGCCTCCTCCATCTTGGAGGCGCCGCCGCGCAGGATGTCGGCCAGGATCTTCTCGTCCAGATCTCCTTCGGGGAAGCCCACCAGCGACAGCGCCGTACGCGGCCGGCCGCCCATGGCGTAGACGTCGCTCAGCGCGTTGGCGGCGGCGATCTGCCCGTAGACGAAGGGGTCGTCCACGATGGGCGTGAAGAAGTCGACGGTCTGCACCAGCGCCAGTTCGGCGTCGAGACGATACACCCCTCCGTCGTCGGCTGTTTCGAAGCCAACCAGGACGTTCTCGTCTCGATACCCGCCCACTTCGGCGAGCGCCCGCTGCAGCACCTCCGGTGCCAGCTTGGACGCTCAGCCGGCGCAGGCGACCATCTCGGTCAAGCGCTTCTTCCGCCCGAACAACATGAGCGTCATTATCTCACAGGGCCGGGGGGCGGCCGGGGCGCTTCGACTATACTGTGCCGGTGAACGGACACTACGACGTCATCGTGATCGGAGGGGGTCACGCCGGCTGCGAAGCGGCGGCGGCGGCGGCGCGCATGGGTGCGTCGACGGCCCTGCTGACCCTGCAGCTGGACATGGTGGCGCAGATGTCCTGCAACCCTTCCATCGGCGGTATCGCCAAGGGCCACCTGGTGCGGGAAATCGATGCCCTGGGAGGCGTGATGCCCCGGGTGGCCGACGCCACCGGCATCCAGTTCCGCCTGCTCAACCGCCGGCGAGGACCCGCCGTCCGGGCACCCCGGGCACAGTCGGACAAGAAACGCTACCGGGAGGCGATGCAGCGGCTCCTGGCCGGGGTACCCAACCTCGAGACGGTGCAGGGAGAGGCCTGCGAGATCCTGCATCGCGGCGGCCGGGTGACCGGACTGGAGCTGGCCGACGGGCGCCGGCTGACGGCTCCCGCCGTGATCCTTACCACGGGGACCTTCCTCAACGGGCTGTGCCACGTCGGCGAGCAGAAGTTTCGGGCCGGACGCTCCGGCGAGCGCGCCTCGCTGCGGCTGGCCGATTCGGTGCGGGGTTTCGGCTTCCGGATGGGACGCCTCAAGACAGGCACTCCTCCCCGGCTGCGGCGTGAAACAGTCGCGCTGGATGCACTGGAGGAGCAGCCGGGCGATCCGGAGCCGACCTTCTTCTCTTTCTCGACGCGGCAGGCCCGGCTTCCCCAGGTGAGCTGCTGGATCACCCATACCAATTCGAAAGCGCACCAGATCCTGAACGACAACCTGGGCCGCAGCCCGCTCTACGGGGGGGAGATCGTGGGCATCGGGCCCCGCTACTGCCCCTCGATCGAAGACAAGGTCGTCAAGTTCGCCGAGCGGGAGTCGCACCAGCTGTTTCTCGAGCCGGAGACGCTGGAAGGGGAGATCATCTACGTCAACGGCTTGTCGACCAGCATGCCGGTGGACGTGCAGCGCGCCCTGTTGCGGGAGATTCCGGGTTTGGAGCGGGCCGAAATCGTCCGCCCGGGCTACGCCGTCGAATACGATTTCGTGGAGCCGGCGCAGTTGCGGCGCACCCTGGAGACCTTTGCCCTCGGGGGGCTGTATCACGCCGGGCAGATCAACGGGACGACCGGCTACGAGGAGGCGGCCGCGCAGGGGCTGGTGGCCGGGATCAACGCGGCTCGGCAAGCGCTGGGCCGGGAGCCGGTGGTGCTGGGACGCGAGAGCAGCTACATCGGCATCCTCGTCGACGACCTCGTGACCAAGGGCGTGGACGAGCCCTACCGGATGTTCACTTCGCGGGCGGAGTACCGGCTGCTGCTGCGGATCGACAACGCCGATCGCAGGCTGATGCCGCTGGGCCGGGAGCTGGGGCTGGTCCCCGAAGACGTCTTTCGGGGCTTCGAGCGGAAATGGGCCCGGATGGACCGCGCCGGCGAGTTCCTGGACTCCACTCGGGTCGGCAACCAGCCGGCGCACGAGGAGTTGCGCGAGCGCTTCGGCGTGGAGGCGGGCACGTCACTGGCCCAGCTGCTGCGCCGGCCCGAGTGCTCGATCGGGGACCT
>JBFGHG010000841.1:0-2154 GCA_041578395.1 Acidobacteriota bacterium | reverse complement strand
CGCGATCACGGCGGGTCTCCGGCGGCGGGCGCTGCGACGTTGAAGCCCACCCGCAGCACCAGCTCGTTGTGCTCGCGGTCGCTCAGCTGAAAGGGCCGCGCCATGCTCTCAGACCCCCACGCCCAGCCGGTCGCCCCGCAGCTCGGGCAGCGGCGCCTCCGGCTCGGAACCCCGCAGCGCCAGCCGCCGGACGCTCTGCAGGATCTCTTCGACGCGCGCCGCCACCGCCGGGCGCAGCGACGGCCCCGCCTCTTCCCGCCCCGGCGCCACGTCCACCACGAACAGCTCCTCGGGCCAGACCCCGAAATACTCCCCGATGACCAGCAGGTTGTCCAAACTGATCACGCCCGTGACCGCCTCGGCGATGCGGGCCTGCAACACGTCCGGCTCGGGCAGGCCGCCTCCCCAGCGGTAGCAGTCCACCCGCCCCTCGGGCCGGGAATCGGGGCGCGCCCCCAGCAGCACGGCGCGCTCGAGCGGCGGACGCCCCTCGAGGTCCTGCACGATGGCGATGGGGCCCCAGTTGAGTTCCTCCACCCGTACCCCTTCGGGCCAGGAGAGGGCGCGCAGCCGCGGCAACAGCAGCGGCCCCACCGAGAAGTTGGTCAGGTTGTGGTACCCCACCGTGCCGATCAGCACCTCGCGCATCTCACTGGACGCCGCAGGCGCAGGTGGTGACTTCCCGGGTGACGACCCGGTTGCGGCCCTCCACGAAGATGTGGGTGGTGCACGGCATGCAGGGGTCGAAGCTGCGGATGGTGCGCAGGATGTCGATGCCCTGATAATCGTCGGGGCTCGAGAACTCCTCCAGGATGGGGGTGTTCAGGACCGCCTCCTCGTAAGGGCCCGGCTGGCCCCAGGGGGTGCGGGGACAGGCGTTCAAGGTGGAGGGGGTCAGGATCTGGTAGTTGCCGATGGCCCCGTCGTCGATCACCAGGTGATGGGAAAGGAAGCCCCGTCCGGCCCCCCAGAACCCCACCCCGCGGAAGGACCCCTTGGAGGGAATCTCGAGGGGCACGCTGACCCGCGTCTGGCCCTGCCGCAGCAGCTCCTGGGCCATCAGCCAGTTCTCGATGCTGACCATGGTGGAGGAGGCGATGCAGTAGGCGCGGGCGCGGTTGCGCTCCAGCGCATTCCAGACGTCCGGGACCTTCCACTCCAGCTCCAGGGCAGGCAGCGAGGCCTTGGGCAGGGCGATGCGCAGGCTGGAACCGGTCGCCTCCAGGAAACGGCTGGGGGGCAGGCAGCGGGCCTTGGCGGTCAGGTAGAGGCGCGCGTAGGCGCCCGCCTCCATCGGCATCCGGTCCCAGGTGGGCGTGGTGTCCCAGGAGTAGCGCTCGCGCCAGCTCTGCTTGCCCGGCTTCGGCTTGGTCTCCTTGTTCCAGGGGTGGTAGGGGCTCAAGGGGAGGCCGTGCGGGTCTTCCTTGAAGCGGTGGCCGTTCCACTTCTCGTAGTAGGAGTGCTCCACGAACTCCTCCAGGCCGGCGTTGAGCTGGCGCAGGCTGGTGGTGACCACTTCGCCGTCCACCACCACTCCGGGAGTGGACCAGCGGGCCCGCCCCCACTGCTCGCAGTTGGCGTAGCTGGCGTCGTAGGCGTCGGGCCGGTCCCAGACGCCGGTGTCCGCCATGGTGGCGGGACGGGAACCGACGAACTGGTACTGCGGGTTTGCGCCCAGCATGAAGTCGAACACGTCGTCCCAGATGGCCACCACCTTTTTGGAGTAGTCGACGAACTTCTGGAGGCGAGAATACATTTCATTGAGCACGGTGGCGTTGACGGTGACGGCGACTCCGCCGGGAACCACCGATTGGGGGTGGGGGTACTTTCCTCCGATGAGCACGTAGGCCTCTCGGGCCACGCGGGTCATTTCCAGAGCTTCCACGTAGAGCCGCCCGGTCAGCGGGTTCAAGTCTCGCATGATTTCGCCGACGTTGCGGTAGCCATGACGCTCCGGAAAGCGCGTCTCGGCCCCGCAGGCCCGCTGGTAAAGGCCGGGGTTGGAGCTTTCGACCAGTTGCTGGGAGTAGTCGGGGCCGGCCAGCAGGAAAAGGTGGAGCGGGTGGTCGTAGAGGTACTCGATGCTCAACAGCAGGTTGCGGATCAGCACGCCCAGCGGAGGCGGTTGGATGCCCAAGGCCATCTCGATGGCCT
>JBFGHG010000840.1:0-2158 GCA_041578395.1 Acidobacteriota bacterium | reverse complement strand
GCTGGGGGTTGCCGCGCTGCTGATCTTCCTGCTGCTCTGGCTATGGCCGCTGGCGAGAGCCGTGCGGCGGGCCCTCGGGACCACCGACCCGGAAGAGAGCTACTGGCTGGCCCTCCAGGCCCTGGCGGCGGTCTTCGTCCTGATCAGCTGCCTGACCTTCTTTCCCCTGCACGTCAGCAGCACCGCCGCCGTCGCCATGCTGGTGCTGGCGGGGCTCGAGCGGGGCGCGTTCGGGGAACGCTTCGAGGGCCGGACCCTGGCGCAGCTGCTGGAGGGCCGGCCGCTGCTGTTGTGGGGGGCGCGGGCGCCGGTGGTCCTCGCGGCGCTGGCCATGGCGGTGCCGCTGTCGCTCTTGCAGTGGCAGGCCAACCGCGAACTGGGGATCGCCGCGGTGACGCTGGAGGAAGCCCGCAGCTCGCCCGATCCTCGCCGCCGGCGCTTTCTGGCCGAGCAGGCGGCCGGACGTCTGGACCGGGCACACGAACGGGCGCCCTATCTCACCGACTACTACAACCTGCGCGGCAGCGCCTGCATGCTGCTGGGGCGACACCAGGAGGCCCGGGACTACTACAGCGAGGCCGCCCGGAAGCTGCCCAGCCCCGAGGTCTACACCAACCTGGCCGCCGCCCATATCTCCTCCCGCGAGTACGAGCCCGCCCGCCGGTATCTGAGCACCGCCCTGCTCTACAATCCGGCATACGAGCCCGCGCGCGATGCCCTGGAGTATCTGGAAAAAGTCGAATGAGCGAACTTCTCGTCCTTCGTCCCGCATGACTCAATCCGCCGAGCCCACTCCCCCCGACATTCCCAGCCGCCGCCGCAATTCACTTCCCCAGTAGAGCAGCCGGATGCCGGCCAGCACCAGGCAGTCGAGCAGGACCCCCGACTCCTCCCGGAAGTGTTTGCGGTAGAAGATCCGCATGGCGTCGTGGTAGTGGAAGTTGGCCGCCGCGCGGTCGCGGCTCGAGCTGCGGCGCTTGTAGTGCAGCACCTGGGCGCCGGCGAAGAAGTAGTTCCGCCGGCCCTGCCCGAGCGCCCGGTAGCAGAAGTCGAGGTCTTCGCCGTACAGGAAGAAGCGCTCGTCCAGCCCGCCGATCGATTCGAGCAGGTCGTGCGGGAACATCATGAAGGAGCCCGAGACCGCCTCCACTTCGGCCGTCTGCCGCGGGTCCAGGTGCGCCAGGTTGTAGCGCGCCAGCCGGGGGTGACCCGGGAAGAGCCGGCTCAGGCCGGAGAGCCGGAAGAAGGCGGCCGCGGGTACCGGGATCGCCCGCCGGGACGCCTTCTGCAGCGTCCCGTCCGGGTTGAGGACCCGGCAGCCGACCACGCCCGCGTCGGGGCGGCTCTTCAGGAAGCCGAGGGTGCGGTCGATGGCCCCCTCCAGGACCTCCGTGTCGGGGTTCAGCAGCAGGTAATGGCGGGCCGGGAAGGCGCGCAGCCCCTGGTTGCAGGCCTTGGAGAACCCCAGGTTAGCGGAGTTGGCCAGGAACTCGACTTCCGGAAAGCGGGCCTGCAGGGCCCCGGGCAGAGGCTCGCGCGAGCCGTTGTCGATGACCACCACCTGGTGGCCTTCGAGGTGCGTCTCGCGGCGAATGCTGGCCAGACAACGCTCCAGGAAGTCCGCGGAGTCGTAGTTGACGATGACCGTGGTCAGCTCCCTCATCGGCGGGGGCCCTTGCGGCGGTAACGGAGCCAGTTCCGGTCCAGCAGGCCGCGCAGCTGCCGGGCGGAGAGCTTGCGCCCCCGCTGGACCTCCCGCCGCTTTCGCCACACCGCCGGCAGGCTGCGCAGGAAGTCGAGCTTGGCCCTGGCGAAGGCGCGCCCCCGCCTCCGCCGCAAGAAGTAGAGCAAGGCCGCCAGGTCGAAGAGAATCCGCTCGGGAAGGTAGAGCAGCAGCAGGGTGGGGGGCATGTTCTTCCAGAAGACCGCCTCCGAGTTGCGGTGGCCGTAGTACACGTAGGTCTCGCTGAAGGTCCCGATGCTGGTGTTGACGCGGTGGCGCACGCGCGCCGCCGGCACGAACAGGCAGCGGTGTCCCAGCAGCTGGGCCCGCAGGTTGAGGTCGGAATCCTCGTGCACCAGGAAGAAGTCCTCGTCGAACCCGCCCGTCTCTTCCAGCAGGCGCCGCCGGTACAAGGCGGCCGCGCCGCAGGGGCCG
>JBFGHG010000839.1:0-2173 GCA_041578395.1 Acidobacteriota bacterium | reverse complement strand
GTACACCAACCGATCCCAGATGAAACAGTTCATCGTGAATCGGGTGCGCCCCACGGCCGGCTGCGAGATCGTATCGAGCCGGCACTTCCCGCCGGCGGCACAGGGCAATTTCCTGCTCAACAACGTGATCGGTTTTCAAGGCGTCCTGCAGCACCGAATGCGGGAGCAGGGTTCGGGTTTTGAAGGGACCGAGATCGAGCCCCTCCTCTTTTCGTCCGATCGCAATTTTCGCCCCACCGACCTGCAGTTCGGACCGGACGGAGCGCTCTACGTCGTCGACTGGTTCAACCCCCTGATCGGGCACATGCAGCACAACCTCCGCGACCCCAACCGCGACAAGAGCCATGGGCGCGTTTGGCGGATCACCTACCCCAGCCGGCCCCTGCTGACCCCTCCCAAGATCGCCTCCGAGCCTCTCCCGGCGCTGTTCACGCTGCTCGAGAGTTACGAGGATCGGACGCGCTACCGAGTCCGCCTCGAGCTGCGGGAGCGCGAGACCCGGGAGGTCAACGAAGCCTTGCAGCAGTGGGTCGCTGAGCTGGACGTGAGCGACCCCAACTACGAACACCATCTCCTCGAAGCACTCTGGGTCCGCCAGCATCACAATGCACCCGACCCGAAGCTCTTGAAACGGGTGCTGGGTTCGCCGGATCACCGCGCCCGGGCGGCCGCCACGCGCGTACTCGGCTACTGGCGGGATCGGATCCAGGGAGCGCTGGACATTCTCCAGGACCAGTCCAATGACCCGCATCCCCGGGTCCGCCTGGAGGCGGTGCGGGCCGTCAGCTTTTTCGAAGAAACTCAGGCGGCGGAAGTCGCCCTCGAGATCCTCCGGCACCCCCTGGATTACTACCTGGATTACACGCTGGGGGAAACCATCCGGACTCTGCAGCCCTACTGGCACCCGGTCATCACTTCCGGCCAGCCCCTGGCGGCCGCCAATCTGCGGGGAGTCGAATACTTGCTGGGACGCCTCGAGGTGGCCGAACTGGAAACGGTGGCTCGCAATAGCGCCGTCTATTCGGCGCTGCTGAACCGGCCGGGCGTCCAGCTGGAATATCGCCAGGAAGCACTGGCAGGCCTGGCGGCCCTGGACGGCACCAGTGAAATCTCCCATCTGCTGTCGGCCATCCGGCGGCTGGACGGAGGCGAGTCGGCAGAGGACGAGCAGGTTCTGGCGGAGCTGGGCCGGATGCTCGAGGGCCGCTCCAAGACTGAGTTGGAAACGGCTCGCGGCGAGCTCGAGGCCCTGTCGGGGGCGGCACGCCCGAGGACGCGGCGCCTGGCCCAGGTCGCCCTGATCGCGGCCGAGGCCGGGGTGGATGCCGCCTGGGTGCGGGCTTCCCGGTCACTGGACACTTTGCTGGACCTGGTGCAGTGCGTGCCCGAGATCTCGGATCCCCGGACTCGGTCAGCCATGTACCCCAAACTGGAGGATCTGCTGCGCCGTCCCTCGAGCCGACTGGCCGCCCTGCCGGGAGGTTCTCGCGCGGGCGCCGAAGCCGTGATCGAGGCAGCCATACAAGCGCTGCCGTCCATCCCCGGACACGAATCGGAATCGCTCCAGTTGCTGACGGCAGTAGTCGGCTCGGGAAAGCTTCTGCCGGCTGCCGTTCGCGCGATCGGCCGGTTCCCCGGCGGCCGCCTCGCGGATGCGGACACCGTTCCTCTCTTGGAGGGGCTGTTGCGCTACCTTTCCTCCCTGCCGGCCGGGCAGCGGACCTCCGAGGACGGGCTGGCGGCCGCGCGCCTGGCCGCCGATCTCGCGGCGCTGCTGCCCCCTGAGGAGTCCGCGGATTTCCGGGCCCGCCTGGCTGAACTCGCCGTGACCGTGATCGTGATCCGGCCTCTGCCCAGCCGCATGCAGTACGACCGTACGGAGTTTTCCGTACCGGCCGGGAGACCGGTGGAGATCGTCTTCGAAAACATCGACATCATGCCTCACAACCTGATCGTCACGGCGCCCGGAGCACTGCTGGAGGTGGGCCTCGCCGCGGAGCGCATGGCCGCGCGGCCGGATGCTTTCTCGCGGCAGTTCGTCCCCGAGTCTCGCAAGGTGCTGTTTGCGACCCGGATGCTCCAGCCGCAGCAAATGGAGAAGCTCCAGTTCACCGCACCCAAGCAGCTCGGAGATTACCCCTACCTCTGCACCTTCCCCGGCCACTGGATCATC
>JBFGHG010000838.1:0-2176 GCA_041578395.1 Acidobacteriota bacterium | reverse complement strand
GGCACGGCGCTCACGGTGCAAAACGGCATCGGCTTCGGCATCACCATCTTCTCGATCCAGCTGCTCTCGCTGGCATCGGAGTGGCTGACCTGGCAATGGTCCTTCGTCCTGCTGGCCCCCGGCCCCCTGATCGGACTGATGTTCATGCTGCAGCTCCCCCCCGAATCCGACGAGGACCCCGCCGTTTGAACATTGAAAATTGGAGTTTGAAAATTATTTGAGATTTGAGGTTTGAGGTTTGAGATTTTCTTCTAATTCACCACCTTCCGCACCTCCCCACCGCCAGCCGCAACCACGTAAACCGCCGACGTCGGCCAACCCGGCCCGTCGATGAAGGCAATCCACTTCCCGTCGGGGGAAAAGCGGGCCGTGAACCCCGGAACGTGATCGACGGCCTGCCGGCCAGAGCCGTCCGGCTCGACCAGGACCAGATCCTCCTCCCGCGAGTCCTTCTCGCCCGACATGAAGGCAATGCGCCCATCGGGATGGAAGGTGGGAAACACGTTGTGGCGCTGATCGGCGGTGATGGCCCGCTCCGACGAGCCGTCGGCCGCCACCACGTGAATCTGGTCCATCCCGTCTCCCTTTTCGCGGTAAAAGACCAGCCAGCGGCCGTCGGGCGACCAGTCGGGGTTGTAGTCGTCGGCCGGGTCGTCGGTCAGACGCCGATGCCGGGACCCGTCGGCGGCCATCGTGTAGATCTCCCGGTTGCCGTCCCGCTCCGATGCGAACGCGATCCGCTGGCCGTCGGGCGAGAAGGCGGGCTGTCCGTCCGTCGCCTCGTTTGTGGTCAGCCGCTGGAGGCCCGAGCCGTCGCGGCCAATCGTGTAGACGTCCCAGTTGCCCTCGCGCTCGGCCCCGAAGGCCAGCCGCGTGCCGTCGGGCGACCACGTCACGTAGCGCGCCTGGGAGGCGAGACGCGTCTTTTCGCCACCCTCGAGGGGCTGGATGCTCACGTGCCATTCGTCCCGCTGGTACTCGGCCCCGCCCGTGTACTCCGAGAACGCGAGCCAGCGCCCGTCCGGCGACCACGCCACGTCCTGCTGGAAGATCTCCTCGGCCGGCTCGGGCAGAGAGTCCTGTACCGCCAGGGCGGCTCCGACCAGAAAAATCGCCAGGATCTCCAACCCCACCCAGATCCTCATCGTCACTCCTCGACCAATCACGGGCAGGGATGCCCGCGCCACTCGTACCCGCCTACCCGCCGGTTTCGCGCTTCTTCTGCCAGGCCTCGCGGGTCAGCAAATCGAGGGACGAGTCCAGCGCGCCGAGCCGGCCCGCCGCGGTCAGCTCTTCAAAGCGGTCCCGCGCCTGCTGGAGCCGCCCTTCCAGGACCTCCTTGCGGCGCAGCTCCGACCCGGTGGGGCGGCCGTCGTAGCCGTTGACCGCGCCGTACAGCTCACCCAGCTCCTCGCGCAGCTGCTCCTCGCCCGAGAGCATCCCCGACTCGCTGGTCGCCACCAGGGTCTTGCGGAACTCGTCCAGCTGGTCGGCGAACTCGGACAGCTCGCTGCCCCCGTCGTCGCCCAGCTCTTGCGCCCGGCGCCGCGCCTGGTCGCGCAGGTCCACCAAAGCTTCCACGACGTAGCTCAGCTCCTCCAACTGCCGGTACAGCTCGAGGGCCGTCTCCTGCTGCAGCCGCCGGTCCTCGGCCGAATGACTGGAGCGGGGATCGGCCACCAGGGAGACTCGTCCCTCGTAGGTGTTTTTTCCCTTGACGACCTTGAAGGTGTAGTCCCCTTCGGCCACCCGCGGACCCTGGAACACCGGCACCAGGACCGTGGAGGGTGGGAGCGTGGGCGCCGGCAGCCGCATGGGCCAGTCCACCCGGTTGATGCCCTTCACCTTGCCGCCCGGCAGCGTGGTGATCAGTTCCCCCTCTTCGTCGTAGACCTCGACGTTCAGGTCGCCGAAGATGTGCCGGCGCCGCTGAAAGTAGACGATCGAGGCCGCCTCGCCGGGGTTGGCGCCCACGAACTCGTCGTCGCCCGGGAACTCCTGCAGCGAGGAAGCGATGGTCATCACCGCCGGCCGCGTGGGCAGCAGCGCCAGTTCGGCGTCCAGGACCTCCGGAGTGAGCGCGCGCAGAGGCGTGATGTCGTCCAGGATCCAGATTCCCCGCCCGTGCGTGGCTACGATCAGGTCGTGCTCCCGCGAGTGGATGGCCAGGTCGTAG
>JBFGHG010000837.1:0-2177 GCA_041578395.1 Acidobacteriota bacterium | reverse complement strand
GCTGGCCTGCCTCGTGCTCTGGTTCGGCGGGAACTTCATCGCGACGCTGCTGCGGCAGATGGCGGTCGAAAAAGTAGCGACGGCACTGGGGGTCGTCGACGCGGTGGCCTTCAGCGGACTCTCGCTGCTGCCCGCCCTGCTGGTGCACACCCACTGGCTCTATTACGGGCGGGAGCACCGGCCGGACGCCTGGGAGCGCATCACGGCGCGCATCGCCCTCGCCTTCCTCTACCTGCCGCTGCCGGCGCTCCCCTGGGCGCTGGCGGAGCTCTTCCCGGCCACCCTCGTCAACCCGATCCAGAAGCTGGGCTTTTTCTCGGCCCCCTTTCTGGTCATGCTGGCGGTCGCCTACTACGCCTCCGCCCTGCTGCAGGTCCGCATCCTGCAGCGCAGCCAAAACCCCATCGAAAGAGCCCTCTTCTCCAAACTGGTCCTGCTGTTCCTGCTCGTCCCGGTGTTCAACTTCTACGTCTTCAGCTGGGGGGGGAGCCGGCAGCCCGGCTGGGGCGAGTTCTGGATCCTGCTGGCCCTGTCCAGCTCGCTGGTGCCCGGCTTTCTGATCACCTACTACATCTACCGCCACGGCTTCCTGCAGATCGTGGTCGAAAAAGGACTCTCGACCCTGCTGCTGATCCTGCTCACCCTGGCCGTTTACCTGGTCGGGGTGCGCCGTCTGGCCGTCTGGATGCAGGAGGCACTGGAGGCCCCCGCACCGCTGGTGGAGGGCGTGTTTCTGGGCGCCGTGCTGCTGATCTTCCCCACCCTGAGCCGCTGGCTGCAGCACTCCGCCGGACGCATCTTCAGCGGCCGCATCCGCCGCTACCGGCAGCTGGCCGAGAGCCTGGGACGCATCCCGCCGCGACGCCTGGGCCCCCGGCTCTTTCGCGAGTTCATCGAAGAAACGCTGCGCCGCGAGCTGGAGGCGCCGCTGGTGAAGATCCATCCCCCGGGTCCGGCTCCCTCCGGCGCCGGGCAGGTGCTGCCGCTGGAGACGGGCGAGCGCTCGGTCGGATGGCTCGAGATCGAAGGACCCGAGGGGGGCGCCGCCGACCGGGAGGCCCTGCGTCTGCTGGCCAGTGAGATCGCCTTCCTGCTGGAGCGCTCCCAGCTGTTGGAAAGCAGACTCCGGCTCGAACAGGAAGTGGCGCGCAAGTCCCACCTGGAAGAGCTGGGGCGCATGGCCGCCACCGTCGCCCACAACGTCAAGAACCCCCTCAGTTCCCTGAAGACCCTGCTGCAGCTGATGGAAGAGGCCCACAACCTCGAGCCGGAGCAGCGCAGCGAAGTGGGCATGATGGTCCGGGAGGTCGACCGGCTCTCGGACACCATCACCAAGCTGCTGGCATTCTCCCGCCTCGAAAGCCGTCCCGACCTGCAGCACCCCGCCCCGGTCAACCTGGCCCACCTGCTGGAGGGACTCCAGACGGTGTTCCGCGGCGATCTGAGTTCGCGCGGAATCCAGCTGGAGACCCGGTTGGAGACCGACGACCCGGTCGTGCTGTCGGACGGCGACAGCCTTTCGGACATCCTCGGAAACCTGGTGGCCAACGCCCTGGACGCCTGCCGGGCGGGGGACCGAATCCGGGTCAGCGGCCGGCCGGACGACGCCTTCCTGGTGCTGACGGTCGAAGACAGCGGCCCCGGGATCCCGGCCGAGCTGCAAGAGCGCGTCTTCGAGCCCTTCGTCACCACCAAGTCGCGCGGTACCGGCCTGGGATTGGCAATCGTGCGCCGCAGAGTGGACAATCTGGGCGGGGAGATCCGGCTGTCCAGCGGCCGTGACGGGTCGGGCGCGGTGTTCTCGATCCGCTTTCCGCTGGCGCGGCCCTGAGCAGAGGAGAAGCATGATTGTCCTGATCGTCGACGACGAGGACACCGCCCGCTACGGGATGCGCAAGGCGCTGGCCTCGAGCGGCCAGATCCGCGAGGCGGCCGGTTTGAAGTCCGCCTCCAGGCTGCTGCGCGAAGAGCGCCCGGACCTCGTCCTGCTCGACCTCAACCTGGGAGGGGAGGACGGCTTCGAACTGTTGCGGGAGTCCCAGCAGCTGGACCCGCCGCCGGCAGTCATCGTGATCACCGCCCACGGCAACGAGAAAGTGGCCGTGGATGCGATGAAACAGGGGGCCTACCATTACCTGGCCAAGCCGTTCGACCTGGAAGAGTTGCGGCTGACGTGC
>JBFGHG010000836.1:0-2177 GCA_041578395.1 Acidobacteriota bacterium | reverse complement strand
GCTGGCGGCGCGAAAGGGACGATGGCGGAACCGGTCTTGCAGGTCCAGGGGCTCTCCATTTCCCACCAGGGGCCCGACGGCGGAATCCCTCTCGTTTCCGACCTCAGCTTCGAGATCGCTGCCGGCGAGATCGTCGGCATGGTGGGGGAGAGCGGCAGCGGCAAGACCATCACGGCGCTGGCCCTGATGGGGTTGCTGTCGCCCCCGCTGGAGCGGTCCGGCGGCCGCGTCCGGCTGCAGGGCCGCGACCTCTCCACGCTCGAGGCGGGCGAGTTGAACCGGCTGCGCGGCGACGTGATCAGCATGGTGTTTCAGGAACCGGCCGCTGCCCTGAATCCCCTGTTCAGCGTGGGAGAGCAGATCCGCGAAGTGGTTTCCGCCCATCGCAGCGTCTCCCGGAAAGAGGCGCGCCGGCAGGCGCTCGAGACGATGGAGGCGGTGGGGCTGCCCGAAGTGGAGCGCACCTACCGGCAGTATCCGCACCAGCTGTCGGGCGGGATGCGCCAGCGGGTGCTGATCGCCGGGGCGCTGATCTGTCGTCCCCGGATGCTGATCGCCGACGAGCCCACCACGGCCCTGGACGTCACCATCCAGGCGGAAATCCTCGACCTGCTCCGGCGCATGCGCGAGAAGTTCGGGACGGCCATCCTTTACATCACCCATGACCTGGGCATCGTGGCCGAGCTGTGCGAGAGGGTGCTGACGCTGTACGCCGGCGAAGCCATCGAGGTGGGTCCGGTCCCCGAGGTGCTCGGCCGCCCCTTGCACCCGTACACCGCGGGATTGCTCGAGTCGATGCCCCGCCTGGACCAGCAGACGCCCCTGAAGGCCATCCCCGGGATCGTACCTGAGCCGGAGGACCGCCCCGAGGGCTGCCGCTTCCACCCCCGCTGCCCGCACGTCGAACAGGACTGCCGCCTCGAGCGGCAGGCGTTGGAGACTGTCGGGCCGGCCCGCCAGGTCCGCTGCCGGCGCTGGGGGGAGCTGCAGCTGAAAGGCCTCTGAGCCCTGGAAGTGGCATCCTGCCCGTGATTCCGCCGGAGAATGGCAGCCTGGAAGGCCGCCCCACGGCGCCTGCAAGACTGCGGCCTGGACGGGAAAGTGGCACGGGCATCCTGCCCGTGATTCGGCCGGAGAATGGCGGCCTGGCAGGCCGCCTCACGGCGCCTGCAAGACTGCGGCCTGGACGGGGGAGTGGCGCGGGCATCCTGCCCGTGATTCCGCCGGAGAATGGCAGCCTGGAAGGCCGCCCCACGGCGCCTGCAGGACTGCGTCCTGGACGGGAGTGGCGCGGGCATCCTGCCCGCGATCCGGCCGGAGACGACGGCCTGCAAGGCCACCCCACCGCTATAATGGCAGGATGCGGTTCGCGGTGGGCTTTCTGCTGGCGGCGACTCTGTTCACGGGAGGCTCGGAGGTCCGCTTCGCCGACGTCACGCAGGAGGCCGGGATCGGCTTTCGGCATGCCGGAGGCGGGACGGCCAAGGACTACATCCTGGAGACGATCGGCAGCGGCGTGGCCTGGCTGGACTTCGACCGCGACGGCTGGATGGACCTGTACCTGGTCAACGGGGGACGCTGGGAGGAGCTGCTGGCGGGCCGGCGCAGCGTCTCCAGCGCGCTGTACCGCAACCGGGGAGACGGCACCTTCGCGGACGTCACCAAAACCGCCGGCGCCGGGGGGAGTCAGTGGGGCATGGGGGTGGCCGCCGCCGACGTCGACAACGACGGCTGGACCGACCTGTTCGTGGCCAACTACGGACGGGACACGCTGCTGCGAAACCGCGGTGACGGCAGCTTCGAAGACGTTTCCGAAAAATCGGGGCTCGACTCGCCCGCCTGGTCCTCCAGCGCCGCCTTCGCCGACTACGACAACGACGGGCTGCTGGACCTGTACGTGACCCGCTACGTCCGCTTCGACCACCGCCAGGCTCCGGCCCCCAATTGCAAGTACCGCCAGATCGAGGTGCACTGCGGGCCCAAGGGGATGACCGCCGAAACGGACACGCTCTACCGCAACAACGGCGACGGGACCTTCACCGACGTCACCAGCGCGGTCGGCCTCACCGTCCCGCCCGCCTACGGACTGGGGGTGTCGTGGCTGGACTTCGACGAAGACGGCGACCCGGACCTGTTCGTGGCCAACGATTCGACTCCCAACTTCCTCTTCCGCAACG
>JBFGHG010000835.1:0-2185 GCA_041578395.1 Acidobacteriota bacterium | reverse complement strand
GCTTCGGCGGAGACCGCATCGATTTCCGCTTCGACGCCAAGGAGGGAGGGCTGTCCGAATTCGAGGTATTCGGCGGCGCTTCCCGCCCGGCTTCCTTCCGGGAGGCGAACCCCGGCGGCGAGCGGACGGTCCAGGCGCAGCGGCTGCGCGTGCTCCCCGCCAGCAGCCCCGGCGGCCAAAGCTTGCACCTGTCCAGGTTCCTGGCCCAGGGACGCGTCTCGCTGCGCTCGGCGGGCGGGCGGCTGCAGGGCTTCGAGTCGCAGAACCTGGAAGCCGATTTCGACGACGCCGACCGCTTGCGCGGCCTGTTGCTGGACGGGGAAGTGCGGGCCACGGGCGCGCAGGGCGAGCAGCTGCGCGGGCGGCGAGTCGCCGTGGCGTTGGACGAGTCGGAGCAGCCGCGCACGATTCGGGTGGAGGGAGACGTTCAGCTGCAGGTGCCCTTTCCCGATGGGCCGCGCACCCTGGCCACGCCGCACCGCCTGGAGCTGGACTTCGAGCGGGGGGTGCTGGAGCGCGCCGCGTGCCCCCGGCAATGCCGCCTGGACAGCCGGCAGGGGGAGGAGCGGACTGAACTGCGGTCCGACTCGCTGCGGGCCGATCTGCAGGGGGGACAGGCCCGCGAAGTGATCGCCGCCGGCAACGTGCGCCTGGAGCAGGCCGGCGCCGAGGGACTGGTGTCGACTTCTCGAGAGTTGCGCCTCCACTACCGGGACGGCCTGCTGGTGGACGCCAGCCAGCGGGGGGACGTTCGTCTGCGGCAGGGAGGCGACTCGCCGGTCGTCCTGAGCGCGGAGCAGGCCGTGCTCGACCCCGCCACCCAGCTGGTGACGGCGGAAGGCGGCTCTCCGCGCCTGGTGCAGCCGGGGGAACCGGGACGGGAGCTGGTCACCCGCGCCGGCCGCTTTCAACTGCACCGCGTCAGCGGCGATCTGAGCGCTTCCGGCGGGGTTCGCACCGAACTGCAGCGTCAGGACCAGCCCGTGGTGGTGACCGCCCGGTTCATGCAGGCGGAACGCGGCGGCTGGGTGGAGTACACCGGCGATCCGGAGCTGCGGGAGGGGGAAAGCCTCACGCGTGCCCGGGTCATCCGGCTGCACCCCGAGCAGGACTTGCTGACCGCGCGGCAGGACGTCGACAGCCGGGTCCGGATCGAGACCGCGGAGGGCCTTCGGATCTACCGGGTCCGCGCCGAGCAGATGCAGCTGGAGCGAGCCCAATCCACCCTGTTCTACCAGGGGGGCGTGGACGCCCGATCGGAGGAACTGAACCTGCAGTCGGAGCAGCTGCGCCTCGATTTCGAAGACCCGGCCCTGGCGGAGGTCCGGGAGGTCACCGCCTGGGGGGGAGTGGTGGTCCAGGACTCGGAGCGGACCGCGCGGGGCGAGCGCTGCCGCTACTTTCCGGACGAGGGCAAGGTGCAGGTCTTCGGCAGCCCGGCCACGGTGGTCGACTCCCGGCAGGGAAAAGCGACCGGGGCCGTGCTCACCTTCTTCACCGGCGACGACCGGCTGCGGGTCGACAGCAGCCAGGCGGGCGGCCGGCCATGACCCTGACCCGCGTTGAGTCGGTCCTGGAAGCCCGCAGCCTCTGCAAGTCCTACCGCGGACGCAAGGTCGTCGACGACGTCAGCCTGCGCATCAAGGCGGGCGAAATCGTGGGGCTGCTGGGGCCCAACGGGGCGGGGAAGACCACCACCTTCTACACCATCGTGGGCCTGGCGCGGCCCGACTCCGGCACGGTCCTGCTCAACGGCGAGGACGTCACCCGCTACCCGATGTACCTGCGCGCCCGCAAGGGGATCAGCTATCTGCCGCAGGAACCGTCGGTCTTCCGGAAGCTCTCGGTGGAAGACAACCTCTACGCCATCGCCGAGACGCTGGATTTGGCCCAGGGAATGGCCGACCAGCTGGTGAGCGAGCTGCTCGAGGAGTTCGGGATCGCGGCGCTGCGGCGCCAGCCCGCCTACACCCTGTCGGGCGGGGAACGGCGCCGGCTGGAGATCGCGCGGTCCCTGGTGATCCACCCTTCTTTCATCCTGCTGGACGAGCCCTTCGCCGGGATCGACCCGCTGGCGGTGCAGGACATTCAGCGCACCGTGGTGCAGCTGCGCTCCCGGCGGATCGGGGTTCTGATCACCGATCACAACGTGCGGGAAACTTTGAAAATTACCGACCGGGCTTAT
>JBFGHG010000834.1:0-2185 GCA_041578395.1 Acidobacteriota bacterium | reverse complement strand
TCTCGACCACCAGCTCGATCATTTTCTCCCGCCACTCGTCCGCCTGCTCGCGGTACTCCCCGGGGATGTCGACCACTTCGAACTGGGCCCCGAGGGTTTCCACCTCGTAGTAGACGGCCTTCATGCGCACCAGGTCGATGACACCCTCGAAACGGTCTTCCGCTCCCCAGGGGATCTGCACCGGGACCGGCTTGGCCCCCAGCCGCTTCTTCATGGTCTCCATGGAGCGGAAGAAGTCGGCGCCGGGTCGGTCCATCTTGTTGATGAAGGCGATGCGGGGCACGCCGTACTTGTCCGCCTGCCGCCAGACGGTCTCCGACTGGGGCTCGACGCCGGCCACCGCGTCGAACAGCGCCACGGCCCCGTCCAGTACCCGCAGCGAGCGCTCGACTTCGGCGGTGAAGTCGACGTGGCCGGGCGTGTCGATGATGTTGATCCGGAACCCGTTCCACATGCAGGTGTTGGCCGCCGAGGTGATTGTGATGCCGCGTTCCTGTTCCTGCACCATCCAGTCCATGGTGGCGTTGCCGACTTGCACCTCGCCGATCTTGTAGTTGATGCCGGTGTAGAACAGGACCCGTTCGGTGGTCGTGGTCTTACCGGCATCGATGTGGGCCATGATGCCGATGTTCCGGGTTTTTTCGAGCGCTACTTTTCTGGACACTTCGACTTCGTCCTCAATATTTCTGAATACTGCTCGGCAAGCGTGTGGAGCCGGTCTTCCTTCGGGCGCCCGCTACCAGCGGTAGTGGGCAAAGGCTTTGTTGGCTTCCGCCATCCTGTGCACGTCCTCTTTCTTGCGCACCGCTCCGCCCCGGTAGTTGGATGCGTCCAGGATCTCGTTGGCCAGCTTGTCCTTCATGTTCTTCTCGTTCCGCTGGCGCGCGAAGCTGATCAGCCAGCGGATCCCCAGCGAGGTCCGGCGATGCTGATTCACTTCAATGGGCACCTGATAGGTGGACCCGCCCACACGGCGCGATTTCGTCTCCAACACCGGCTTCACGTTGTCCAAGGCTTTGCGAAACACCCGCAGCGGGTCTTCCTTGGTCTTCTCCGCCACTTCCTCCATGGCGCCGTAGAACACGCGCTCCGCGACGCTCTTCTTCCCGCGCAGCATGAGGCAGTTGATGAACCGCGTCACCAGCTCGCTTTCGTAGATCGAGTCGGGCCGGGACTTCCGCTTGGGAATCTCTCTTCGCCTTGGCATTCGAACATTGCTCCAGAAACAAAACGAGCTGCAAAAAGTGCAGCTTCAATCATCTATTCCAAACTGGTGGTCTAGCCCTTCGGGCGCTTGGTGCCGTACTTGGAGCGGCCGTTGTTGCGGTTCTCCACTCCCACGGCGTCCAGCGTGCCACGAATCACGTGGTAACGCACGCCCGGCAGGTCCTTCACGCGGCCGCCCCGGATGAGCACCATCGAGTGCTCCTGCAGGTTGTGCCCGATGCCCGGGATGTAGGTGGTGACCTCGATCCCGTTGGTCAACCGGACACGCGCGACCTTGCGAAGGGCCGAGTTCGGCTTCTTCGGCGTCTGCGTGTAGACGCGCACGCACACTCCCCGCTTCTGGGGGCAGCTTTGCAGGGCCGGACTCTTGGTCTTGCTCTTCAGCTTTTTCCGGCCTTTTCTCACCAGCTGGTTGAAAGTTGGCACTCTCGCCCTCTTTTCACACAAAAATGGATGCCGAGGCATCATCGGTTGGACACACGCTCCCTGTCCGAACAACGAGCCTCACATGGTAGCTTGCCAGCCGGAGGGCTGTCAAGGCTGCAAAAGTCCAGATTGTAGCAGGCAATCCGGCGCCTCGCAAGCCCTTCGCCGGTCGGATGAATCGACCCCGAAACGGCGCAGGCTTCCGCCCGTCAAAGCCAGGATGCTGCGGGTCCTCGATCGGTTTCAAGGGCCGGCGATTCCGCTCCCCGTCGCAGGAAAATCCTCGGTCCCCATTCACAATCCACCCTTCACCATTCACAATTCGAGCCGTGCTCCTGTGGCGTTTCCTTTATCCCCTCCTCTACTTCCTGGCGGTCCTCCTCTACTGGCCCTGGCAGAGGACGCGCGCGTACCGTTGCTCGCCCGGATCCGGTTCCTGTCGATCTTCAGCGCGAACCTGGACGAGTTCTTCATGGTCCGCGTCGCGGCGCTCAAACGCGCGGTATCGGCGGGAGCGACGGAGGCGGGTGAG
>JBFGHG010000833.1:0-2188 GCA_041578395.1 Acidobacteriota bacterium | reverse complement strand
GTCGCGCAGGAAGCGGAAGCCGGCGCCCAGGGAGAAGATCGCCACGTAGTCGTTGGGGCGCAGACTCTCGGACACGTAGCGGCTCGCGCCCTCGCGCACCAGCTTCTGGTTGGTGAACTCGGTGGTGGCGTAGTCGAGCAGGAAGACGATCAGGTTGCGGGAGGACGGTCCCGAAGCGGCCGCGGCTGCCGCTCCCACGGCCTCTTCGGACGGTGCTTCGCCCTGCACGAACCGGACGCTGTCGATCTCCTGCTGGACACCGTCCTCGAACAGCTGGAAATCGTCTTTTTCGAGGTCGGAGAGCACCCGGTTGCGGTTGTCGGTGACCACCGCGTCCACCACCACCGTGTAGGCCTCGGGAGAGCGAATCACCACCGGCTCCGGCTGCTGCGCCCGCCCGGAACTTCCGGCCATGGCTGCTACCACCACCATCACCGGCACGCCGCCAAACATCGCTCGTCTCATGTCTCGATTCTCCTGCTCCCGAGGACGCCCCCCGGGGTGATTATAATGAAACCGCATGTTGGCCGTACTGCTGCTCAGCCTCGCCTTGCAGGGCCCTCCCGTTCTGGAGGAGGTCCGCCTGCTCCTGGCCGAGGGCAAAGTGACGGAGGCGGAGGCGGCGGCACGGCGCAGCCTCGAGTCGACCCCGCAGCAGGTTGCCCCCTACCTCGCCCTGGCCCGAACCCAGCTGGCGCAGGACCGGCCCGCCGCTGCCCGCGAGACCCTGGAGACGGCGCGCTCCCGCCTGGGAGACGAGAGCGTTCTCCTGTACGAACTGGCCCTCCTCTCCATCCGCGAGCAGAAGCTGCTGGAAGCCCTGGCGTTGCTGACCCGTCTTTCCGGCCCGGATGCCCCTGCCGGCTACTGGGAGACGCTGGGACGGGTGCACGCCTCTCTCGAAAACTGGGCCGCCGCCGAACAGGCCTACCTGCAGCTGCTCGAGTCCCGTCCGGGTTCGATCCCGGTACTGCGGGCGCTGGCCGGATTCTCGCTCAAGCGGGGGGACACGGCGGCAGGTTGGGAGTACGCGTCCCGCGCCCGTCGTCTGGCGCCCAACTCCCCCGAGGTGCTCTACGAGTTCGGCCAGGTCAGCCTCGCCCACGGCCTGCCCGGCGAGGCCGCGGCGGCGGCCCGGTTGCTGCTGCTGCTGGAACCGGAAGACCCCCGCCACCCGCTGCTGCTGGCGCGCGCCTCGATCGCGCTCAACGAGCACGAACAGGCGCGCGGTTGGCTCGAGGATCTGGCCGAGTCGTCTCCGGATGACGGCGAGGTTCGGCTGCTTCTGGGAGTGGTCCACAACCGGCTGGGAGAGTTCGAACAAGCGGAGGCGCGTCTGCTGGAGGCGCGGCGGCTGCTGCAAGACGACCTGGAAGCCTCGTATCTGCTGGGGTTGGTGGCTTACAGCCGGACCCGCGACGGGGAAGCCCAAGAGTACCTCCAGGAGGTGCTCGCCCGCCGGCCCGGGCACGGCGGAGCCTGGCTGGGACTGGGAAAGCTGCGGCTGCGGCAGCAGCGGTTCGGCGAGGCGCTCGAGGCCCTGGAAAAGGCGGCGCGTCTGCTGCCCGCCGACGCCGACGTGCACTTCCAGCTGAGCCGAGCCTATCGCCAGACCGGGGACACCGAGCGCGCCCGGGACGCCGTCGCCCGCTACCGGCAACTCAAGGATGAAGAGGCCGAGCGGCAGTTCCAGGCGGGTTCCCTGCCCTTCACTCGGCCCGACGGCGACTCGGGTCCGCCTTGATCGCTGCTATAATTCCGGGGATGAAGAGATCCCTGCTCCCGGCAACTCTGGCCGTCGCGCTGTTGGCAGGCGGCGTCACCCACGCGCAGGACCCGGTCCAGGAAGAGGCCACCGACTACTACCGCAAGTGGCTCGAGGAGGACGTCGCGCTGATCATCAGCGACGAAGAGAGATCCGTCTTCCTCAACCTGACGACGCCCGACGAGAAAGACGCCTTCATCGAGCAGTTCTGGCTGCGCCGCGACCCCGACCCGGAGACCGCCGACAACGAGTTCCGCGAGGAGCACTACCGCCGGATCGCCTACGCCAACGACCACTTCTCGATCGGGGCGCCGGGATGGAAGACCGACCGGGGCCGCATCTACATCATGTTCGGGGAGCCTGCCGAGATCGAGGATCATGCGGGGGGAGAGAACTACTACCGGAAACCCTACGAGGGAGCGG
>JBFGHG010000832.1:0-2189 GCA_041578395.1 Acidobacteriota bacterium | reverse complement strand
GTACAGGTAGCCGTCGGGTCCCTGCCCCTCCAGGAACGTCCGCTGGACTTCGGCAGCCGCCGCCGGATCCAGCCGGGCCAGGCTGAGCATGGCCAGGCTCTCGGGCAGGCTTTGCCCGTCGTGTCCGCCGGCTCGGGCCGGTTCGCGCGAGACCACGAAATACGGGTGCGAGGTGCGTCCTTCCGGGGGGAGGACCATCTGCTGGGCCAGCGTGAGTGCCTGCCAGTACACCAGCCGCCGGGCACGGTCCGCCTCCGGTGGAGGGGGGGGCGCAGAAGCCAGGCGGTCCTCCGCCTCGGCCAGCAGCTGCTCCAGGTCCAGGGTGGCGGCCAGCTTCTCCGCCTCCGCCCACAGCAGGATGCGCGAGTCCTGGTCGATTCCCCGGACGAACCGGACCCGGACGCTGCGGCCGGAGTCCAGCGCCAGCGGCAGTTCCAGGGCGATGCCCCGGGGGACGTTGCGTTTCTTGCGACGCCGTTTTCGAAAGGCGGCCAGGGCGTCCTCGTCCAGCGGCCGGCCCTGCTCGTCCAGCAGCCGGACACCGGAGAATTGCGGCCGCGTCAGCAGCAGGTTCTCGAACACGGGGCGGAAGCCTTGGATCCGCGTTTCCGACCACCGCTCGAGAGGTTCCTGGTGGCGGAAGAAGACCTGGTCCTTGGCCCGGGGCACGTCCAGGGCGGCCAGCGGCTGGCCCAGTTCGAAGCGCAGTTCGAGCAGCAGCTCGCGGGGGCGGCCGGAGCGGTTGGCGACTTCCAGCTCGGAGACCAGAAAAGAAGAGGAATGGACCGCGAAGCGCTGAACCACCTCGAGGTCTTCGAAGGGGGCGTAGTCGAGCCGGCCGCAGTCGGCGTAGCTGGCGCGCAGCACCGGTGGTACGTGGTACCCGCTCACGGCGCCGGCCTCGGAGTCCCCCTCCCGCCAGCTCCAGCCGAGCGTCCCGGCGGCCTCCGTCTGAAAGCGCAGAGGACGCTCCGACTCCCGGTAGACGAGGCGGTAGCCGTGATCGAGCAGGTACTGGCTGCGCTCCCGGGGGGCGGCGTAGACGGTGTAGGCGGGGTCCGAGGCGTCCAGTCGGGCGAGTGGCGTGGGCCCGGGGCTCGCCGCGGCTGCCACGGCCAGCGAGAGCACTCCCCATCCCACCGTGCCCCGCCGCCAGCGTCCCATCCGCTACTTGAATAGCAGATCCGCCCCCGAAGTGTCGAGGGGTGGCGCAGGCATCCTGCCTGCGATTCCGTAACAACATTGCATCGACCGCTCCAAGTCCCCAGAATGGCCCGATGCGCGAGCACACCCGTTTCGTGGCCGTCACCCACGGCAGTTTCTTCCTCACCGGCGTGGTGACGACCATGCTGGGTCCGCTGCTGCCGGAGCTGATCCGGCGGTGGACGCTGAGCGACGGCCAGGCGGGGGCGCTGTTTCTGGCCCAGTCGGGCGGCTCGCTGGCCGGCATCCTGGCCAGCGGCCGAATGATCCGGCGCTGGGGCCTGCTTCCCGGACTGACGCTGGGCACGGTGCTGATGGCGCTGGGCGTGCTGGGCGTGGCCTCGCCCTCGCTGCTGGTGGCCGCCGGGGGAATCGGAGTCTACGGCGTGGGCCTGGGCATCGCCATTCCGACCGTCAACCTGCTGATCTCCGACCGCTCGCCGGGCCGCCGGGCCGCCGCCCTGAACCTCCTCAACCTCTGCTGGGGCGTGGGAGCCGTGGTCAGTCCGCCGCTGATCGCGTGGTGCCTGCTGGGAGGAGCCGCGGGCTGGTTCCTGTCCGTGCTCGCCGCGCTGCTGGCCGTCGCCGCGCTGGCGCAGTGGCGGGAGCCACGGCGCCATCCCGGCGGGCTGCCGGCCCACGGGGCAGCCGGCGGCTCGAGGTTCCGGCAGATGCCTCGCCTCCTGCTGGCGCTGCTGCTCTTCTTCTACGTGGCCACCGAGATCGGCACGGCCGGCTGGATTCCCACCTACTCGCTGCGGCTGGGCATGGGGGAATGGCTGGGATCGTGGCTGGTGGCGGGCTTCTGGGCTTCCCTGCTGGCGGGCCGGGCACTGTCGCCGCTGCTGCTGCGCCGCCTGGACCCTCCCTCGCTGGTTCTGGGCGCCCTGTTGGCGGCGCTGGCCGGCGAGGTGATCTTCCTCTCCTCCGCCGACACCGCACCCATCCTGCTGGGGGTCGCGCTGACGGGCCTGGGGCTGGCCGTC
>JBFGHG010000831.1:0-2189 GCA_041578395.1 Acidobacteriota bacterium | reverse complement strand
GGCTACGCCCACTTCATGCTCAAGGAAATCCACGAGCAGCCGGAAGCGGTGCGCAACGCCCTGCGGGGCCGGCTGGACAAACCGGAGGCCACCGCCAAGCTGGGCGGGCTCGAGCCGGTCCGCGAAGCGCTGGTGCGGATGAACCACCTGATCATCGTCTCCTGCGGCACCTCCTACTACGCGGGACTGCTGGGACGCTACGTCCTGGAGTCGCTGACGGACATCGCCGTGGAGGTCGACCTGGCCTCCGAGTTCCGCTACCGCAAACTCAACCTGCGCCCCGAGACGGTGGTGCTGGCCATCAGCCAGTCGGGCGAGACCGCCGACACGCTGGCCGCCGTGCGCGAGGCCAAGCGCAAAGGGAACCTGGTGCTGGGGCTGGTCAACGTGGTGGGCTCCACCATCGCCCGCGAGACCGTGGCCGGCGTCTACAACCACGCAGGTCCCGAAATCGGCGTCGCCTCCACCAAGGCCTTTTCGTCGCAGGTCACGATTCTCTACCTGCTGGCCCTGCTGCTGGGGCGCCAGCAGCGCATGTCCTACTTCGAGGGCGCCGCCTTCATCCGCCAGCTGGAAGAGATGCCCGCCAAGATCGAGGCGATCCTGGCCCGGGAGGAGGAGATCCGGCGGGTGGCCGCGGCCTGCGCCGGCTACCGCAACTTCCTCTTCGTGGGGCGCAAGCTGAACTACCCGATCGCGCTCGAGGGCGCCCTGAAACTGAAGGAGATCTCCTACCTGCACGCCGAGGGGTACGCCGCCGGCGAGATGAAGCACGGCCCCATCGCACTGATCGACGAGCAGTTCCCCTCGGTCTGCCTGGCGCCGCGCGACTCCACCTACGAGAAGATGCTCTCCAACCTGCAGGAGATCAAGGCGCGCCGCGGCCCGGTCATCAGCATCGGGACCGAGGGCGACCAGGAGCTGGCGGCGCTCAGCGACCACTTCATCGGCGTGCCGCCCTGCGAGGAGCTGTTCACCCCTCTGCTGACCACCATCCCTCTGCAGCTGCTGGCCTATCACATCGCCCTGGAAAACGGCTGCGAGATCGACCAGCCGCGCAACCTGGCCAAGTCCGTGACCGTGGAGTAGTCTCATGGCCGAGACCCGGTACCCGTTCGTTCCGCTCGAACACGAGCGGCTGCCCCAGACCGAAATGCTCGAGCGCGCCCGTGCCTTCTACGCCGAGATGGACCGCCGCCGCAGCGTCCGCGAGCTGGCCCCCGACCCGGTCCCGCGCGAGCTGATCGAGCTGGCCATCCGCACCGCCTCCACCGCGCCGTCGGGAGCGCACCGGCAGCCCTGGCGCTTCGTGGCGGTCAGCGACCCGGACCTGAAGCGCCAGGTCCGGGAGGCCGCCGAGAAGGAGGAGAAGGTCTCCTACGGCGGCCGCATGCCGCCCGACTGGCTGGAAGCGCTGGCGCCCCTGGGCACCACCTGGCGCAAGCCGTTTCTGGAGACGGCCCCCTGGCTGGTGGTGGTCTTCGCCGAAGGGCACGGGGTGAACCCGGACGGCTCCCGGCGCAAGAACTACTACGTCTCGGAAAGCGTGGGGATCGCCTGCGGCATCTTCATCGCCGCCCTGCACCGCATGGGCCTGGTCACCCTCACCCATACGCCCAGCCCCATGGGGTTCCTCTCCCGCCTGCTGGAGCGTCCCGCCAACGAACGGCCCTTCATCCTCTTTCCGATCGGCTACCCGGCCGAGGGTGCCCAGGTTCCGGACCTGACTCGAAAGTCGCTCGAGCAGGTCGCGATCTGGAAATAGGCCAGCCCCCGGGAAAATTTGGTCCGAGTCCGTCCCAATAGTGTAAGGGACGCCCGGGCCGACAGCTCGTCGCGCGGTACCGGACTCTTCCCTGTTTCGACTCAGGAAAGGAACATCGACATGGCTACACCTATCCGGCCCATTGCAGTCGTCCTGGCCTGCGCCCTGTTGGCGGCCGTCGCCTCGTGCGGGGGTGTGCGCGGGCCGGCTCTGCCCGACGTGCTCGAGGCGGGTTCGGCGGCGGACTACACCGTCAGCCGGTACACGACGGACGTGGGCAACTACAACGACGCAACCACTTCGAGAGACCGGGTTCGCTGGCGGGACCAGATCGTCTTCGGCGTGATGGGCGTCATCGAACGCAATTACCGCCAGTTCGAGATCCAGTTTTCGTCCACCCGGGCGGGGACGGCCACCGCGGGCG
>JBFGHG010000830.1:0-2196 GCA_041578395.1 Acidobacteriota bacterium | reverse complement strand
GTGGTGGTCCCGGCCGGGGTTGAGGAACAGGGCGTTGGGGAAGGTGTCGCCCTCGAAGGCGCCTCCCAGCACCGCGTAGACGTCCTGGTCGCCGTCGTCGTCGATGTCGCCGAAGGCGATGCCGTGTCCTTTCTGCAGGTGGCCGAAGCCGCCTGCGGTGGTGACGTCCTGGAAGGTGCCGTCGCCGCGGTTGCGGTAGAGGCGCGAGTGCTCGGCCCGCGCCAGGCCGCCCGGCACGGGCACCCCGGCCCGGCTGAGGTAGTCGGCCACCACGGGTTCGAGGGAGTCGCCCGAGTAGCTGGCGAAGGAGGCCGCCAGCAGGTCCAGGTGGCCGTCGTTGTCGAAGTCCCAGAACCAGGCGGGGAAGCTCAGCAGGGGCTGGCCGACTCCGGCGGCGGCCGTCACGTCCCGGAAGCGGCGCCCGCCCCCCTCCCCGGGCAGGTTGCGGAAGAGGAGGTTGGGGGCGCCGAAGCGCGACAGGTAGAGGTCGGGCCAGCCGTCCCCGTCGGTGTCGCCCCAGGCCGCGCCCTTGACGAAGCCGACGTGGTCCAGACCCGCCGCGGGCGCCTCGTCACGGAAGGTGCCGTTTCCCAGGTTGCGAAAGAGCCGGCACGGGTGGCGGTCCTGGTCGGTGGACTCGTTGCCCACGAACAGGTCGAGTCAGCCGTCCCGGTCGTAGTCGGCCCAGGAGGCGGTCTGGGCGGGGTGGAAGTCGAGCACTCCGGCCGCCTCCGTGACGTCCTCGAAGGTCCCGTCGCCCCGGTTGCGCAGCAGCGTGTTGGGGTGGTCGCCCTCGCCGGGCCCGAGGTATCCCAGCCACCCTCCCCGCAGCACCAGAACGTCGGCGTACCCGTCGTTGTCGTAGTCGGCCTGCAGCAGGTTCAAGCCGCCCACCTGCCCCTGGAGGCCGGCGCGCGCCGTCCAGTCGCCGAAGCCTCCGTTCCCGTCGTTGCGGAAGTACCGCAGAGGGTCGGCCAGGCCCCAGGAGGAAGCCATCAGGTCCAGATCCCCGTCCCGGTCGAAGTCTTCCAGGATGCTCCCCCCGGCCAGTCCCTCCACGTCCAGGCCCAGGGCGTGCGCCCGGTTCGAAAAACGCGGCAGGCGGCCGTCGTCGGCGAAGACTCGGGGCGGAATCCGCCACGGCTCGGGCACCTGCTCGGGGTAGCCTCCCAGCGTCATGTGGGCCAGGTTGAGGAGCCAGCGGTAGCCGAGGTGTTCGGGCTGCAGCTGGAGCAGCCGGCCCAGGTGCACCAGGGCCTGCTCGGACCCCTCCCGCCGCCGGTGCAGGGCGCCTCCCTGGAGCGGCAGCAGGCAGGCGTCGGGGGAGTGCAGGGCCAGGCAGTTTTCCTGCTCTCCCAGGCGAAGGTAAGCCAGCGCCAGCAGCTGCTCCAGCGAGAGGTTGACGGGCGAATCGGGTGGAACGGGCCAGTCCCGTGTCACCTGCCGGACCTGCCGGGCCTGCTCGATCGCCTCCCGGGGCCGGCCTGCCCACAGCAGTTCCCAGGACAACTCGACCCGCAAAATCATCTCCTGGACGGGGGAGCCGGCGGCGGCCAGGCGGTCCCGCAGGAGCGCGGCCCGCCGGTCGTTGAGGAAGATGTTGGCGTCGGGGTCGGCCTGTAGCCGGAGCTGGACCAGCAGGGGCGCGACCGGACGCGGCTGGGAGGACGGTGCCACAGCCAGCAGCAGCAACCCGGCCAGGACGGCCCTTGCCCGGTTCCGCGCGGTCTGGCCATTTCGAGACATTGCGGCTGATTGTACCCTGCCGGGCCGGCACAGGTTCAGGCAGCTACCTGGGAGGAGTGGAGCGGGAGACGGGGATCGAACCCGCGACGTCCAGCTTGGGAAGCTGGCATTCTACCGCTGAATTACTCCCGATCGTGGCGAGGAGAACCGCACGGTTCGCGCATGTTGTCCCGCCCCGACGCATTCCCCCGCTACCCCCGAAATATATCATAGCGCCCCGCACGAGACGGGGAAGAAGTTTGTCGCGATGCCTCAGAACATCTGCGTCCGCCAGAGATCGTGAATGTGGATGACACCGACCACGCGGCCTGGTTCGTCCACGACGTCACGCTGGCGGTGCTGGGCGTCCTGACGCTGCTCGAGTTCCTCGCCACCAAGCACCCCGACATCACCGCCTTCCTGAACGAGCTCGACTCCTACGTCAAGTCGGCCGTGGGCGCGGCCGTGTTC
>JBFGHG010000829.1:0-2224 GCA_041578395.1 Acidobacteriota bacterium | reverse complement strand
TGGGAGTCGTCGGGGGTGGAGAACCAGGCTTATGGAGGGATCAGCTGGACGGACCATCCGATCACCCAGATCTGGTACCCCTCCAACGACTACTTCTCGGAAACGGGAACACTGACGGGCGCCTACAACTTCGGGGAGACGGCCGAACGCTTCGGAAACCTGGGGCTGGAAGAACGCCTGGACCTGGCCATGGCGGGAGGCGAGCTGATGCATCCCGGGCAGTTCCGGCAGAACGTGCCGATCGAACTGGGACTCTCCATCGCCTGGCAACAGGTGCCGCACCAGCTGGGGGGCTGGGCCGACTGGGACCGGGTGGCGGAAATGCACGGGGAGCAGGGAGCCAGTGAGATCTACGGGACGCTGCTGGACGGGGACGGGCGCTTTCAGGGCTGTGGGGACCAGCTCTCGTATCTGAGCGGCTGGCAGGAAGGGGCTATTCTCTCGGCCCATTTCGCCACCCAGCACCTGGTGGGCGTGACCGAGGCGGCGGTGCCCGAGATCCGCAGCGTGCCGCGGACCCGCCGGCTCACGGGCGAGACGTCCGGGTAGGTTACTACGTGGGACAGGCATCTCTGCCTGTCATTCCGAGCTGGAAGAATCACGGCCTGGAAGGCCGCGCCACGCGCAACACGGTCGCCAGCGCGAGCTTGGACAGTTGCACGGCCAGGATCAGCTGAACGGCCGTGACTGCGAACCAGAAAAGAATCGTTTCCATCGTTGCTCCCACCGCGGGAAGAAGCAAGGCACGTGCCGCCGGTCGAGAGATCCTAAAAACCCCGGCCGGCGGGGCCTCGGTGAGGGTTTGCGGAGCAGGGGCGCGCGGGAACCGGGTAGGATTTCCCCACCGGCGCGGAAAAAAGTTCCGCCGGTTCCCGGCGCCCCTTCGGACCCGAAGGCTCACTCCTCCGAGGCGCTCACCAGCGACCGCAGCTGATCGCTCAGGTCGCTGCTGCCGAAGACGAAGGTGGTCCGGGCGCCCGACAGGATTTCCCGCAGGCCCTCCAGCTCCTTCATCCGCGCCAGAGTCGGGTTTTCGGCCATCAGCCGGGCCGTGTTGAGCTGGCTCCGGACCGCGGCGGTTTCTTCCCGCGTGCGGATGACGTTGGCCTCGGCCCGCTTCTGGGCCTCGATGACCTGGTTGAGGATCACCTTCATCTCGCCCGGCAGGATGAGGTCGCGCAGTCCCACCGAACGGACCCGAACGCCGAACTCCCCGGCGCGCGAGGCGAGCGCGTCGCGGACCTCGGTCCCGACCGACTGCTTGTCGGCCAGCAGCTGGTCCAGCCGGCGGGTCCCCACCGAGGCGCGCAGCGTGAGCTGGGCCTCGCGGTAGACCGCCTGCCGGTAGTCGCTGACCTCCGTGACGGCCAGAGCCGCGTCGGTGACCCGGTAGGTGACCAGCAGGTTGACCCGCAGCGTGACCTTGTCGGCGGTCATGATCTCCTGGCCGCTGACTTCGGCCACCTGCTCCCGCAGGTCGACGGTGCGGACCTCGATCTGCCCGGCCTGCGCCCAGAAGGCGTGCAGGCCCGGCTCCAGCGCCTCGCGCAGCCGCCCTTCCAGGAAGAGCAGGCCGCGCTCGTAGCTGCAGATTCGGGCCGTCTCCAGGTGCGGGACGGTCGCGAGGTGTCCCACCACCGCCTCCAGCTTCGGGTGCAGGAAGCGAACGTCTCGGACGTTGAAGCGCTCCACTTCGAGCCGGAACGGCTTCTGCCAGAAGGCGTGGCGTCCCGGACCCAGGACGAAGGCCAGCCGCTCGTCCTTCCAGACCAGCGCCCGCTCCTCCTCGGCCAGCTCCACGATCAGCAGCTCGCTGCGCAGCCCGGCGTCCTCGACCAGGACGTCCAGCAGCTCGTGCTCGAAGCGGGTCTCGAGCCGGTCGTGAACTTCGATCCGCACCCGCTTCGGGCGCACCAGGTTCAGCAGGGCCCAATGGAGCCCCGGCTGCAGCACCCGCTCGAAGTCGCCGTAGCAAAACCGCAGCCCCACTTCGTGCTTTCGGATTCGCGTCTTGATCATCATGGCTGCGCTCCTCTCGTCAGCCGGAGGAGAGGTGGTACGGGGGGAGGGATTCGAACCCTCAACGCACGGTGTCTGAGACCGTTGTCTCTGCCGTTGGACTACCCCCGCACACGAACTCGACGCTCCGGGGAAGCGGTGAACGATCCGGACCGAGCCGGCGGGACGTTCCCGCTGGCCGGCCCAACCCACCCGGACACTCCGC
>JBFGHG010000828.1:0-2226 GCA_041578395.1 Acidobacteriota bacterium | reverse complement strand
ATCTCCAGCTGCCGGTTGAATGAACACCCTCTCGAAAGGTCCCTCCCGGAGGATTCTGCCGTTGGCCACCGAGTTCAGAGCCACTCCCCCGGCCAGACACAGGTTCGCCGAATCGACCCGGCCGGCGAGATAGCGGATCTTCCCCAGCAGCACGTCCTCCAGCACGGCTTGCAGGCTGCTGGCCAGATCGCAGTGACATCCGTCGATGGGCGACTCGGGCTCCCGAGCCGGAAAGCCTAGAAGTTCCCTCAACCGAGGTGAAAACATGCGGCGTCCGCCAACGAAATCGAAGTAGCACTGGTCGAGTTCGAACTGCCCTCCCGGTCGGGATGAAAGAAGCCTCCCGAGGTGATCCCGGTAGCGGGGTTCCCCGTACGCAGCCAGCCCCATCACCTTGAACTCGCCGCTGTTGACCTCGAAGCCCAGAAAGGAGGTGATGGTCGAGTAGAACAGCCCCAGCGAATTGGGAAACTCGACTTCCTCGAGGACCCTGATTCCGCGGTCGGTGCCGTGGCAGTAGGTAGTCGTCGCCCATTCGCCGACGCCGTCAGCGGTCAGGATGGCGGCCTCCTCGAATCCGGAGAAGTGGAAAGCGCTGGCCGCATGGGACAGGTGGTGGTTCAAGAACAGAATGGGTCCCTCATAGCCGAGCCGCTCGCGGATCAGGCTCTCGGGCAGCCGGGGGTCCAGCCAGGGCAGGCCGGGGTCCGCTCCCCGGGGCACGCCGGCCCAAAGCTGGCGGGCGAGCTTTGTCACCGGTGATTCGTAATATGCGATGCAGTCCAGATCGGCGAGACTGATCCGGCCTTCCCTCAGGCAGTAGCCAAAGGCGGCGACAGGCAGTCGGGGGTCGTGCTTGACCCGCGAGAACCTCTCTTCGGAGGCGGCCGCCACCGGCTGGCCGTCCTGCAGCAGGCAGCAGGCCGACTCGTGATAGAAGGCTGAAAGACCGAGGATGTTCATGACTTTCCCGACAAAGCGAAACGATTCTAGGAGGATTCGTAACCGCCGGACAACCCGGCGATGACCGAAACGACCCTACGAGCGGCCTCCTCCGGCAGCTCGGGCAGGGCCAGGGTCAGCGAAGACTGTGAATTCTGCTCTTGTAACGAATGTATCGGTAGAACGTATAGCACTCGGACAGCGGCCCGTTTTCGCGGCAAGGGGCAGTACGAGTGGCAGCAGGCGAGCATACGGGGCTCCCCGGACGCTACAGTGGCGCGCATGCTGCTCTGGTTCGGAGTTCTCGCGGCGGTCCTCCTGGTCACGGCCTTCACCTCGAGACTGGTGGAGAGGTCTCCGCTCTCCTTCCCCCTCATGTTCAAGGGCCTGGGATTCCTGCTGAGACGCGGGGGCCTGCTCGAGCTGGACGCTCACGATCTGGTGCTGGAGGTGGTGGCCACCCTGACGCTCGCCCTCGTCCTCTTTCTGGACGTCGTGCGGCTGGAGCGCGACGGACTGCGCGGACGCTGGAGCATCCCCATCCTGGTGCTGGGTCCGGGCACCGCCATCATTCTCTTTCTCGGAGCCGCTGCGCTGGTGGCTCTGTTCGAGTGCCCCCGGTTGCCGGCGCTGATGGGAGGGGCGGCGCTGGCCTCCACCGACCCGGTAGTGTTGCGGGAGATCGTCCGGGACGAGCGCATTCCGCACTCCATTCGCCAGGTCATGAAGGTGGAGGTGGGCGTCAACGACCTGGTGGTCCTTCCCGTGCTGCTGATCCTGATCGCCCTGGCCGGGTCCCGGGTGGAACCGCATCGCCGTCGCTCGCGTCACGCCCCAGCGCCAATCAGCCGCCGCTGGTACGATCGCGAAGCGCCCCCGTTTCGGATTCGTACTTCCGGAGCGCCTGGATCAGATGCCTCGTGGTGCGATGCGAGTAGCGGAGATACCACACGGCGACGGCCAGCAACGCCCAGTATGCGATGCCTACGGCGACTACGTCGGCCCGATAGAGGCCGTAGGCGAAAAACGCAAGCGTCGGGCCAATCAGCGCACAATAGTATCCGAGCAACGAGCCGGTCGACTCCCTGGAATCCAGGTAGGCCGAGACGGCATTTTTCTCTTCGTCTGACAGTCTGACCATAGATCTACCGTGTAGTGCCCCATCAGCCAAACCCAACCCCAAGGACGTGGAGGAAGCCAGTCTAAACCGCTCCCCCCGTGAATCCAACCCTGCGATGGTGGGACCGGATCCAGCGGCACGTCGGCGGGGATCAGGGAGATTCT
>JBFGHG010000827.1:0-2227 GCA_041578395.1 Acidobacteriota bacterium | reverse complement strand
GGAGCTGCCCGTGGCGCGGCCTTCCGGGCCGTGATTCAGAACAGCAGGATCTGACTCACGGGCAGAATGCCCGTGCCACACACTTCAGCGGCCGGGCGGGAACTGGTCGAGGCGGCGTTCCTCCTCGATCTTCTTCAGCCACCCCCGCCGGCCGCTGGCCCGCGACCTGATCACGGCCAGCGCCGAGGCGCCGCTCAAGACTCCCACGATTCCCAGTACCGTCAAGACTTCTGCTGCCACCGAGCCGCTCCTTCCCTGTGTCGCTCCCCTACAGACGCAGGAAAGCGGGCGCCGGTTCAAGTTTTGCGGAGTCAAATGCGGTGGAAGCCGCGCAGCACCTCTTCGATCCCCAGCCGCAGCACGATGGGGCGCCCGTGCGGACAGGTGTAGGGGTTCTCGCAGCGGAACAGTTCGTCGACCAACCAGCGCATCTTCTCGGCGTTCAGCGGCGTGTTGATCTTGATGGCGGCCCGGCAGGAGAGGCTGATGGCGATCTTCTCGCGCAGGCGCTCCAGGGCGGTGCCGTTTCCGCCCGAAGCGTTCAGGCCCTCCAGGATGTCCTCCAGCATCCGCGGGATGGCGGCGGAGCCGGCCGCCAGCTGGGGAACGCCCTTGATGGCCACGGTCCGTTCTCCGAACCAGTCCACTTCGAACCCGTTTTCGCGCAAGCGCTCCAGGGTCGGTTCCAGGACGGCCTTCTGCTCGGGCGTGAGCTCCAGCGTCTGCGGGACCAGCAACCGCTGCACCGCGATCCCGCGCTCGGAGGCCATCTCCCTCAGCGCCCGGTCGTAGAGGATGCGCTCGTGCGCCACGTGCTGGTCGATCAGCATCACCCCTTCACGGTCGGCCGCCACCACGAAGCTCTCCACGAACTGGCCGAGCACGATCGGAATCGGGGAGAGATGGGCGGTCTCGGGAATGCCGTCCCCGTGAGGGTCCTCGCTTCCCGATCCGAAGGGTGGAGGGGGCGGCTCCGAGACGGCGGCCGGCCGCCGGCGCAGTTCGGGAAACCCGAGCGAGCTGTCGGGATGGCGCTCGAAGAACTTCTCGATGCTGCGCGCCACCCCCCGGCGGGCGGCTTCGGCGTCCCCGGCCGTGGTCCGGCCGGCGGGCAGGTCGTGCGCCAGTTCGCTCAGGCCGCCCGAGCGCGGCACCAGCGCGTCCTCGACCGCGTGGCGGATCGCCCGATGCACCCGCTCCGAATCGCGAAAGCGGATCTCGATCTTGCTGGGGTGGACGTTGACGTCGACTTCGGCAGGGTCCACCTCCACGAAGAGCAGCGCCACCGGGTGGGCGGACGACGGAATCCGGTCCCGGTAGGCCTGCCGCAGCGCGTGCACGATCACCCGGTCGCGGACCACCCGGCCGTTGACGAACAGGTGCAGGTGGCGCCCGCTGGAACGCTGCTCGTGGGGCAGCGAGGTGAAGCCGTGCACCCGCACGCCGTCCCGCTCCTGCTCGACCGGCACCAGGTTCTCCAGGAAGGACTCCCCCAGCAGCTGGTAGACACGGTCCTCCAGGCTTCCCGCGGCGGGGGCGTCGATCAGCGAGCGCGACTCGTGGTGCAGCTCGAACTCCACCCGCGGATGGGCCAGCGCGTACTCGGTGAGTTGCCGGCTGACGTGTCCGATCTCGGTGGCGACAGTCTTCAAAAATTTACGACGGGCCGGCACGTTGTAAAACAAATCCTCAACTAGAATCTCGGTTCCGGCGGGCCACGAGATCTCCACGGCCGAGCGCGTCTCGCCGCCCTCGATGCGAAGCTCGGTCCCCAGCGGAGCCTCGCCTCGGGCTGCCTCCCGCTCAACGGTCCGGACGCGCAGCCTGGAGACGGCCGCGATGGAGGGGAGGGCCTCTCCGCGAAAGCCGAGCGTGCGGATCGCCTCCAGGTCCTCGAAGTCGCGGATCTTGCTGGTGGCGTGGTGTTCGAAGGCGGTGCGTGCGTCCTCGGCGCTCATGCCGGTGCCGTCGTCGGCGACCAGAATCGAGCGTTTGCCCCCCTGGGAGACCTCCACCCGGACGCGATTGGCCTCGGCGTCCAGCGAGTTCTCCACCAGTTCCTTGACCACCGAGGCCGGCCGCTCCACGATCTCCCCGGCGGCGATCTGGCGGATCAGGATCTCCGGCAGCACCCGCACCTTGCCCATGGAAGCCGAGTATATCGGGGTCGGGTGACGGCGGACGCGCGTGTGTACAATGAGCGCTTTCGGAAAGGACGGGCGCATGT
>JBFGHG010000826.1:0-2229 GCA_041578395.1 Acidobacteriota bacterium | reverse complement strand
GTTTCCCAGCGAGAAGAAGGCGATGAACAGCTGAGGCTCGTCGCGGGCCACCGCCCGGAAGATCTGGTTGGAGCGTTCCAGCCGGCCCGACTCGGCGGCCGCCAATCCGCTCAGGACGCGCTCGAAGACCTCCAGCTTGTCCTTGGGGTCGGCCAGCGGCCCCTCCACCTCCCCAACCCGCCCGGCAGCGACGTACCCCAGCGCGCCCAGCCGCTCCAGCGTCTCCGGGTCGGTCTCGAGGGAGTCCGCCGCACCCGAAGCCCCGAAGCGGTCCTGAAGCCGCTCGAGCCGGCCGCGCAGACGCCCGGCGAGCGCCGACTCGTCAGCGAAGCGGTTCTCCTTCTCCTTTGGATCTCCGGCCAGGCGGTACAACTCGGGCCGGGGCGCCTCGATCAGCTTGTAGTCCCCTTCCCGGATCGCATAGAGCGGGCTCCAGCCGAAAGTGGTCCAGGGATAGCGGGTCTCGGCGTAGGCGAACCCGGGGGGCTGCCGCTTTCCCAGCATCGAGGAGAGCAGCCCCCTGCCTTCGACCGAGGGCGGGGCCTGCAGCCCCAGCACCTGCAGGACGGTGGGAAGGATGTCGATCGACTGGACGACCTCGCCCACCCTGCTGCCGGCCGCGCCCAGCGAAGACGGCAGCTTGAAGATCAGCGGAATCCGGATCACTTCTTCGTAGAGGAAAAAGCCGTGTTCCCGCTCGCCGTGCTGCCCCAGGCCCTCCCCGTGGTCGCTGGTCGCCACCACCAGGGTGTCCTCGTACACCCCCCGGCTGCGCAGCACACCCACCAGCCGCGCCAGCTGGCTGTCCACCCAGGCCACCTCGCCGGCGTACGGGTCGTCCCGGTACAGCGACCGGAAGGGCTCGGGCGGCTCGTAGTCGTGGTGGGGGTCGAACAGGTGCAGCCAGAGGAAGAAGGGAGCCTCGGCGCTCTCCAGCCACGGGAGCGCCCGATCGAGCGTCTCGTTGGCCGGCCTCTGCACGTCCGCCTGCTGCCCGCCGCCGCCAGCCGACGCGTCGAACTCGTCGAAGTACAGCTGGAAGCCCCGGCCCAGTCCCCAGCTCCGGTCCAGGACGAAAGCGCTCACGAAGGCCGCGGTCCGGTAGCCCTGGGCCTCGAGTACGGTCGCCAGCGTGGGCAGATCCGGGCCCAGCGGACCGGACGTGAAGTCGCGCAGACCGTGGGTGGCCGGGTAGGTCCCGGTCAGGATCGACGCGTGCGAAGGGGGCGTCAGCGGCACCTGGCAGTAGGCGTTCTCGAACAGCACCCCTCCGGCGGCCAGACCGTCCAGCGTGGGCGTCTTCACGCGCCGGCTCCCGTAGCTGCTCAGGTAGTCGGCGCGCAGCGTGTCGATCGTGATCAGGACCAGATTGGGGCGGGAGTCGGGGCCGGACGGACCCGCCAGGACACCGGCCCGTGGAAGCAGCAGCAGGACCAGGGCCGCCCCCCCGAAACGGAGGGCTCGTGCTCTCGATTTTCCGGCCGCACCGCCCATGCAGGCCAGTATACGGGAGCACGCTCGCGGGACCGGATTCAGTTTCTTGAACGGCCGCCCCGAAAAGAGATTCAATTTTTTGGATGCGGCAACCCTCCGAGCCTCGGCCCGCCCCATCTCAGTTCCCTGTAACTGGCTGCTTTCAAAACATTTACCCGAAAACCAACAGTTTCCTCCCCGATTGGGTGTCTAAATTGCTTCTACTCACCCCGGGTGTACAGTTATCAAATCAGCGCCGCTAGGCGGTCGCATCACTTCCCAGTTATTACGTGGGAAAACCTTCTTCGAATGGGAGGATTCTGAATGGTTCAACACAAGGCTCTGAAAACCCTGTTGGCGGGCCTCTTCGTCTTTATGCTGGCCTGTACGGGCGCCTGGGCACAAGGCACCGGCGCACTGGCAGGCCAGGTCGTAGACGCATCGGGGGCCGTCGTACCGGGTGCGGAGGTCACGGTCACCAGCCAGGCGACCGGTGACGCCCGCACGGTACTCACCAGCGACGCGGGCAACTTCCGCGTCACCAACCTGATTTCGGGCGACTACACGATCGAGGCCTCGCTGACCGGCTTCAAGAAAGCCCGCAGCACGGTCACCGTCACCAGCCAGGCGACCGGTGACGCCCGCACGGTGCTCACCAGCGACGCGGGCAACTTCCGCGTCACCAACCTGATTTCGGGCGACTACACGATCGAGGCCTCGCTGACCGGCTTCAAGAAAGCCCGCAGCACGGTCACC
>JBFGHG010000825.1:0-2232 GCA_041578395.1 Acidobacteriota bacterium | reverse complement strand
GTAGGGGCCGAAACTTCCGAGGAGGCGGCGGTCGGGCGATCCGTCGTCCAGCACGAAGACTTGGAATCTCTCACCCCCCGGTCCGACTCGGACCACGATGTGTCCTTCTTTCCCCTCCAGCTCGGAAAGGCTGGCGGCGGGTTTCGAGGAAGCGCCGGTAGTGTCCAGGTAGGGGGCCTGGAGGAGGCGCGGGAAGTCGTAGTCCGGCCATCCCCGGTCCAGGACCAGTCCGATGGCGGCGGCGTTCTGCCTGCAGATCCCGGTCAGTCTTGCGCACAGGCTGTTTCAGATCTGGAGGGCGACGATCGGCGGTCCGTAGCGGGACCCTCTCCATCTGCTAAGCATGAATACAACGATCACAGTCCGGATCGACGCTTCCTTCGAGAACGCGATCGAGACGGCGGCCAAAGCCTGGCCTACCACCCCTGGCCCAACACCTGCCACGGCCGCGAAATGTAATCCGCCATCAGCAGCGCCAGCAGGATCACCAGCCAGAAGAAGCCCGCGAGGGCGAACACCCAGGTGAGTTTGTCGCTGTAGCGGACGTGCATGAAGTAGAGGATCACCAGGGTGGCCTTGAAGATCGCGATCGACAGCGCCACCACCGTGTTCAGCGGACCCTCCAAATCCAGGTACGCTGCCCAGACGGTCACCGCCGTCAGCACCATCAGCGCCAGGAAGATGCCCACGTAGACCTTGAGCGAAACCACGTGGTCGGACATCAGTGCCCTCCTCCGAAGTGCCGTCCCAGCAGGTAGAGCAGCGGGAACAGGAAGATCCACACGATGTCCACGAAGTGCCAGTACAAGCCGGAGATCTCCACCGGCCCGTAGTAGTGCTCCGAGAAGCGGTTCTTGTAGGCCATCCAGATCATCACCAGCATGATCCCCACCCCGACGATCATGTGCAGGGCGTGCAGCCCCGTCATGGCGAAGTAGAGCGAGAAGAACATCTGAGTGGCGTTTTCGACGTTGTAGCTCAACGTGGCGGGGTCCACCCAGTCGGGGACCTCCGTGAAGCTGAAGCTCGCGCCCGGCACGTGGTGCTCATGGAACTTGTGGGAGTACTCGACCGCCTTGATCCCCAAAAAGACGCTCCCCAGCGCGATGGTCAGCACCAGGAAGAGGATGATCTGCTTGCGCTTGTTGGTCTGCGCGGCGTGCACCGCCAGCGCCATGGTCAGGCTGCTGCCGATCAGGACCGCCGTGTTGACCGCGCCCAGGGTGAGGTCCAGCGAGTTGCTGGCCACCGCGAAGGCCTCCGGAAAGCGATGCCGCAGCATGGTGTAGGCTCCGAACAGCCCGCCGAAGAAGAGCACCTCCGTGAGCAGGAAGGCCCACATCGCCAGCGTGGTGGTCTCCTTCTGCTGCGCCATGTCGTCGAACTGGTGCTCGACGATCGAGTGCGAGTGGTCAGACAACTTCGGCCTCCTTGGGAGAGTAGTCGTAGGCCTCGTCCACCACGATCGGCGTGACGTCGAAGTTCTCGGTGGGCGGCGGCGACGGGGTCTCCCACTCCAGCCCCTTGGCCCCCCACGGGTTGGCGCCCGCCCGCGCCCCCTTGCGCAGCGACCAGATGAAGTACACCATCGGGATCAGGTAGCCGACCCCCAGGATCGACGCCCCCGCCGTCGACATCACGTTGAGGACCTGGAACTCCTCCGGGTAGACGTGGTAGCGGCGTGGCATCCCCAGGTAGCCCACCACGAACTGGGGCAGGAAGGTCAGGTTGAAGCCGATGAAGATCACCAGCGCCCCGAACTTGCCCCACCCCTCGGGGTACATCCGGCCCGTGATCTTGGGCCACCAGAAGTGCATCCCCCCCAGGTAGCCCATGATGGCGCCCCCCACCATGATGTAGTGGAAGTGGGCCACCACGAAGTAGGTGTCGTGGACGTGCACGTCCAGGCCCATATTCCCCAGAAACAGACCCGTCAGGCCGCCGATCGTGAACAGGCCCACGAAGCCGAAGGCGTACAGCATCGGGGTCTGATAGGAGATCGACCCCCGGTGCAACGTGGCCGTCCAGTTGAAGACCTTGATCGCCGACGGAATCGCCACCAGGTAGGTCAGCAGCGAGAAGACCATCCCGGCGTAGACCGACTGGCTGGAGACGAACATGTGGTGCCCCCACACCAGGAAGCCCAGCACGGCGATGCCGATCGAGGAGAAGGCGATGAAGTCGTAGCCGAACACCCGCTTGCGCGAAAAGGCCGTCACCAGCTCGCTCATC
>JBFGHG010000824.1:0-2234 GCA_041578395.1 Acidobacteriota bacterium | reverse complement strand
GTTGATCCGACCGGTTCGTCCCGGTACTCTGCACCCCCTGCTTTGGTACACTGTGCGCGGGGGGCGGACGGGATCGAAATCGCGAGAAAAACGGAGCGCTGACGCATGGCAAGCAAGGCTTCCGCGTTGTGGTCGACGCTTGGAAAGAAGGTCCTGATGGCGGTGACCGGAATCGCCATGGTGGGCTTTCTGATCGGCCACCTCGCCGGGAATTTTCTCCTCTTGACGGGGGACCCCGACCCCTACAACGCCTACTCCGATTTCCTGATCGGTCTCGGCTGGGGACTCATCGTCATCGAACTGGTCCTGGTGGCCTTCTTCCTGGTGCACGTGGCGGCGGCGGTCTCCGTCACCCGGGCTAACCGGGCCTCGCGCCCGGGCCGCTACCAGCGCTACCGCAGCGCGGGGGAACCGAGCAAGCAGAACGTGGCCTCCCGGACCATGATCTGGACGGGGGTGGTCCTGTTCGTCTTCACGGTCCTGCACCTGTACACCTTCAAGTACGGCCCCGGGGAGGCCGAGGGGTACGTCTCGGTGATCGACGGCGAGCAGGTCCGCGACCTCTACCGGCTGGTCATCGAGGTCTTTTCCAACCCCTGGTACGTGCTCTGGTACGTGGCCGCGATGGCCTTCATGGGGTTTCACCTGCGGCACGGCTTCTGGAGCGGCTTCCAGTCGCTGGGCCTGCACCATCCGCAATACACGCGCCTGATCCAGGTGGCCGGCATCCTGCTGGCGATCGTCCTGGGAGTGGGTTTTCTGCTGATCCCGGTCTGGATCTACTTCCTGGGAGGTGCCGCATGAAGCTGGATGCCAAAGTTCCTGCCGGCCCCCTGGAGTCGAAGTGGGAGCGCCACAAGTTCGAGGTCGAGCTGGTCAACCCGGCCAACAAGCGCAAGCACACCATCGTGGTGGTGGGGACGGGCCTGGCGGGGGCCGCGGCGGCCGCCAGCATGGCCGAGCTGGGCTACAACGTGATCAGCCTCTGCATTCAGGACTCGCCGCGCCGCGCCCACTCCATCGCCGCTCAGGGCGGGATCAACGCCGCCAAGAACTACCAGAACGACGGCGACAGCGTGTACCGTCTCTTTTACGACACCATCAAGGGGGGGGACTACCGCTCCCGCGAGGCCAACGTCTACCGGCTGGCCGAGGTGTCGACCAACATCATCGACCAGTGCGTCGCCCAGGGGGTCCCCTTCGCCCGCGAGTACGGCGGCTACCTGGCCAACCGCTCCTTCGGCGGCGCGCAGGTGTCGCGGACCTTCTACGCCCGGGGGCAGACCGGGCAGCAGCTGCTGCTGGGGGCCTACAGCGCCCTGATGCGTCAGGTGGACGCGGGGAGAGTCAAGCTCTTCCCGCGCCGGGAGATGCTGGACCTGGTGCTGGTGGACGGCAAGGCGCGCGGCATCGTGGCGCGCAACCTGGTGACCGGAGAGCTGGAGCGCTACGCCGGCGACGCGGTGGTGCTGTGCACGGGCGGCTACGGCAACGCCTACTACCTGTCGACCAACGCGGTCAACTCCAACGTCACAGCCGCCTGGCGCTGCCACAAGCGGGGAGCCTTCTTCGCCGACCCCTGCTTCACGCAGATCCATCCCACCTGTATCCCGGTGTCGGGCGACCACCAGTCCAAGCTGACCCTGATGAGCGAGAGCCTGCGCAACGACGGGCGCGTCTGGGTGCCCAGGCAGTCGGACGACCCGCGCCCTCCCAGCCAGATTCCCGAGGAAGACCGCGACTACTACCTGGAGCGGCGCTACCCCGCCTTCGGCAACCTGGTCCCGCGCGACGTCGCCTCGCGGGCGGCCAAACACGTGTGCGATCAAGGCCGCGGCGTGGGGGAGACCGGCCTGGCGGTCTACCTGGATTTCGCCGACGCCATCGCACGGCTGGGCGAGCAGGCGGTCCGGGACCGCTACGGCAACCTCTTCGAGATGTACAACCGGATCACGGGGGAGGACCCCTACCACACCCCCATGCGCATCTTCCCGGCCGTCCACTACACCATGGGCGGGCTGTGGGTCGACTACGACCTGATGAGCACGATCCCGGGCCTGCACGTGCTCGGCGAAGCCAACTTCTCGGACCACGGCGCCAACCGCCTGGGGGCCAGCGCGCTGATGCAGGGTCTGGCCGACGGCTACTTCGTCGTCCCCTACACCATCGGCCACTACCTGGCAGGCACCCGGCTGAACGCGGTCACCACCGAAGACCCGGCCTTCGAGGAGACC
>JBFGHG010000823.1:0-2234 GCA_041578395.1 Acidobacteriota bacterium | reverse complement strand
CACCGGGGTCGACCCCATCATCGGGAAGTCGATCAGCCGGCTGATCCGGAAGCTGAACAATCAGGAAAACCTGACCACGGTGGTGGTCACGCACGAATTGAAGTGCATGGACAACGTCGCCGACCGGGTGATCCTGCTCAAGGACGGCCTGATCCGCTTCGAGGGCGACCTGCGGCAGCTCCGGGCCTCGACGGATGACTATGTCCAGGCGTTCATCGCGGGTCAGCGGTGGAGGGAAGACCCGCCCCCGGGGGGCGGGGCAAATCTCAAATCTCAAGTCTCAAATTTCAAGTAAGCGCCAAATTCCAATTTTCAATTTTCAAACTTCAATTGCGGAGGGGTTTGCCCGTCTTCAACATCGCCTCGATGCGCTGGTGCGTCTTCTCCTCGCCGCACAGCGACAGGAACGCTTCGCGCTCGAGCTGGAGCAGGTACTCCTCCGAGACGTAGGTGGCGTGGTTGATGTCGCCGCCGGTCAGGACGTGGCACAGCTTCTGTCCGATCAGCTTGTCGTGATCGGAGACGTAGCCGGCGCGGTGCATCAGGTGCAGGCCCACTTCCAACACCGCCAGGCCCGGGCCGCCCACCACCGCCACGTCGGGGCGGGGGCGGGGCTGCCGGTAGCCGGCGGCTGCCAGCGCCAGCACTTTCTGCTTGGCCCGGTGGATGAGCCGGTCCGACTGGATTTCGATCGCGTCGGTGGCCGTCAGCAGGTCGAGGCGCCGGGCCTCCTCGGCGCTGGAGGAGACCTTGGCCATCCCCAGCGTCTCGAACGCCTTTCTCACGCCCTGCATCCGGTCCGAACGCAGGTCCTGGCCGTACTGGGCGGTGGCACGCATCAGGACTTCCTTGGTGCCGCCGCCGGCCGGGATCAGCCCCACCCCCACCTCGACCAGACCCATGTAGGTCTCGGCGGCGGCCACCACGGCGTCGGCCCCCAGCACGACTTCACAGCCGCCCGCCAGCGTCCTGCCAAAGGGCGCCGCCACCACCGGTTTCGGCGAGAAGCGGATGGACTGGGTCATGGTCTGAAAGGCCGCGACGGCCTGCTGCAGCTCCTCCCACATCCCCTGGGACGCCGCCTGCAGCAGGAACACCAGGTTGGCGCCCACCGAGAAATTGGCGCCCTGATTGCCGATCACCATCCCTTCGAAGTTGCGGGAGACCTCGTCCAGGGCACGGGCCGAGAACTCCACGATGGCCGGGCCCAGCGAGTTCATCTTGGAGTGATACTCGAGGCAGGCCACGCCGTCGCCCAGGTCCAGCAGGCTGGCGTCGGGACAGGTCAGCACGGTCCCCTCCAGCTTCTTCAGCACGTCCAGCCGCACCTTGCCGGGCTCTTCGGGCAGCGGCCGCAGAGCGGAAGCCTGCAGGTCGAAGTAGAGCGGACCCCGCTCGCCCATTCCGTAAAAGCCGCTCCCGGACTCCAGCACGCGGTCGATCCACTCCGGGAACTCGACACCGTCGCGGCGGCTGCGCTCGACCACCTCGGCGGCGCCCAGCCCGTCCCACAGCTCGAAGTTCCCCAGGTCCCAGCCGAACCCCCAGCGCAACGCCCGGTCCACCGCGTAGACATCGTCGCTGATCTCGGGAATGCGGCCCGCCGTGTAGGCGAAGCTGTCGCGCAGCAGGGGCCAGAGGAAGCGCGACTCGCGGCCGTCCGACTCCAGCAGCCGCCGCACCCGCGAGACCGGGTCGGGATCGTTGCGCACCTCGGCCAGCCCCGGCAGGCGGGGCTCCTGCTGTTGCCGGTACTCAAGGGTCTCGGGATCGACCACCAGGATCTCCTTCCCCTCCTTCTTGTAGAAGCCCCGGCCCGCCTTGCGCCCGGTGGCGCCGGAGGCGACCAGCCGCTTCATCAGCTCGTCGGGCAGGAAGGTGCTCTTGAAGGGGTCGCCGTTGAGGTTGTCGTAGAGGTTCTGCCCCACGTGCATGAGCACGTCGATGCCCACCAGGTCGCCCAGGCGGTAGGTCCCAGTCTTGGGACGCCCGATGGCCGGTCCGGTCAGCAGGTCGACCTCCTCGATGGTCAGCCCCACTTCTTCGCGCAGCGCCATGGCGCGGCCGGCGGCGAAGGTGCCGATGCGGTTGGCGATGAAGTTGGGCGTGTCCTTGGCCAGTACCACGCCCTTCCCCAGCAGCCGGTCCCCCAGCGCGCTGACCGCCTCGATGACCTCGGGAAGCGCCTGCTCCCCGGGGATCACCTCCAGCAGTTTCATGTAGCGCGGCGGGTT
>JBFGHG010000822.1:0-2235 GCA_041578395.1 Acidobacteriota bacterium | reverse complement strand
CGAACCGAGGCATCTCCGCGGGTTTGACTGGCCAACGGCGGGCAGGATAACGTATAGCTTTTTTGCCGCATTCGAGGAAGCCCATGAGTGAGAAGATCAGCGTCGAAAACGGTCGGCTCTCCGTTCCCTCCCAGCCCCTCATCCCTTTCATCGAGGGAGATGGTCTCGGTCCCGACATTTGGAAGGCCACCCGGCGCATCCTGGACGCTGCCGTCGCAGCCAGCTACAGCGACGGCAGGCAGATCGCCTGGGTGGAGATCCTGGCCGGCGAAAAGGCAAAGGAGCAGACCGGGGAATGGCTGCCCGATGCCACCGTGCAGGCGATTGCCGAGCACAAGGTGGCGATCAAGGGGCCGCTGACTACCCCCGTGGGCGGCGGCATCCGCAGCCTCAACGTCACGCTGCGCCAGGTGCTGGACCTGTACGCCTGCGTCCGCCCCTGCCGCTACATCGACGGCGTCCCCTCGCCGGTGCGGGAGCCGGAGAAGCTGGACGTGGTGATCTTCCGCGAGAACACCGAAGACGTCTACGCCGGCATCGAATGGCCGGCGGACAGCACCGAGGCGGCGGAGATCATCGAGCATCTCAACAGCCGCTACGGCAAGAACATCCGCCCCCACTCGGGCATCGGCGTCAAGCCCATCTCCCAGTTCGGCACGGCGCGCCTGGTCCGCAAGGCCATTCAGTACGCGGTCGACCAGGGCCGGCGCCGGGTCACGCTGGTGCACAAGGGCAACATCATGAAGTTCACCGAAGGGGCCTTCAGGGACTGGGGATACGAGCTGGCCCGGGAGGAGTTTCCCGACGTCTGCATCACCGAGCAGGAGGTCTGGGACTCCCACGGCGGCACGATTCCCGAGGGGAAGGTCATGGTCAACGACCGGATCGCCGACGCCATGTTCCAGCAGGTGCTGCTGCGGCCCGACGAGTACGAGGTGATCGCCCTGCCCAACCTCAACGGGGACTACCTCTCGGACGCCTGCGCCGCCCAGGTGGGCGGGCTGGGGATGGCTCCCGGCGCCAACCTCAGCGACGACGTGGCGCTGTTCGAAGCCACCCACGGCACGGCCCCCAAGTACGCCAACCAGGACAAGGTGAATCCCGGTTCGCTGATCCTGTCCGGTACCATGATGCTCGAGCACCTGGGATGGCGGGAGGCGGCCGGGCGGGTCCACGCCGCACTGGGGAAGACCATCAGCCAGAAGCGGGTCACCTACGACCTGGAACGGCAGATGCAGGGTGCCCGCTGTCTGAAGACGAGCGAGTTCGCGTCCGCCGTCATCGAGAATCTGTAGTCCGCGCCCCCGGGCGTCAGGAGAAATCGTCATGCAAAACAAAGTCACCGTCGTGGGCGGTGGGCACGTGGGCGCTACCACGGCCCAACGCATCGTGGAACAAGAGCTGGCCGACGTGGTGCTGGTGGACATCGTGGAGGGGATGCCGCAGGGCAAGGCGCTGGACCTGCTGCAAGCGGGTCCCGTGGAAGGCTACGACTGCCACCTGGAGGGGGCCAACAGCTACGAGGCGACCGCCGGCTCCGACGTGGTGGTGGTGACGGCCGGACTGCCCCGCAAACCCGGCATGAGCCGCGACGACCTGCTGCTCAAGAACGCTGCCATCGTCAAGAGCGTGACCGAGCAGGTCGCCCGCCACAGCCCCGAGGCGATCGTGATCATCGTCAGCAACCCGCTGGACGCCATGTGCCATGTCGCCCATTGGGTGAGCGGTTTCCCCCGCAACCGGGTGATGGGGATGGCGGGCATCCTGGACTCGGCGCGCTTCCGCACCTTCATCGCCATGGAGTTGAAGGTCTCCGTCGAGAGCACCCACGCCTTCGTGCTGGGGGGCCACGGCGACACCATGGTCCCGCTGGCGCGCTACTCCACGGTGGCGGGCATTCCCATCACCGAACTGATCCCCGCCGACCGCCTGGAGGCGATCATCCAGCGCACCCGCGACGGCGGCGCCGAGATCGTCAAGCTGCTGGGGACGGGAAGCGCCTACTACGCCCCCTCGGCCGGAGCGGCGGAGATGGTGGAGTCGATCCTGAAGGACAAGAAGAAGATCCTCCCCTGTGCCGCCCACCTGGACGGGGAGTACGGGATCAGCAACCTCTTCGTGGGCGTGCCGGTCAAGCTGGGCCGCGATGGCATCGAGGAGATCGTCCAGATCAACCTGACCACCGACGAGAAGAGCCAGCTGCAGAAGTCGGCGGCGGCGGTCCAGACCCTGGTG
>JBFGHG010000821.1:0-2244 GCA_041578395.1 Acidobacteriota bacterium | reverse complement strand
CTGCGGCGGATCCTGATGCCTGAGGGGAGGTGGTCTGAGTTGACATTAGCAGCCGATCTCGGACGCTCGATCGGCGAAAACGTGGATAGAATCGACTACCCGCGGAGGCTCGAGAGGGCACTGCCGGGGAGACGATGGTGAGCAAGGGAAACCAGGGCTGGTTCGTCGACCCGCGCAACGGCCGCCAGATTTTCTGGGGTCTGTTCGCGGTCTGCCTTCTGCTGGCCCTCTCGGAGCTCCTGTATCACAAGGAGACGCACTTCCGCTGGGAGAGCTGGTTCGACTTCCACGGATTCTACGGCTTCGTCTGCTGCGTGTTCCTGGTCCTCGCCGCCAAGGAGTTGCGCAAGCTCGTGAAACGAGACGAAGACTACTATGATCGGTGAGCTGACCCTCCTGCCGCCCGGCACGCTGCTAGTTGTCGGGGCACTGATTGTTCCCTTCCTGCGCGGCCGTGTACTGCAGACCTACCTGCTGGCACTGCCCATTCTGAGCTTTGCCCACCTGCTCCTCGGCCTTCCCGCGGGCACGCTGGTCCGGTTGGAGCTGTTCGACCACGAGCTGACTCCGGTACGCGTCGACAGGCTCAGCCTGGTCTGGGGCTACATCTTCCACCTCGCCGCGTTCCTCATGATGGTCTACGCGATCCACGTGAAGGACCGGGTCCAGCACGTGGCAAGCCTGATCTATGTCGGCACCGCCCTCGGGGCGATCTTCGCGGGCGACCTGATCACGCTGTTCGTGTTCTGGGAAGGGACCGCCGTCTCTTCCGTCTTCCTCATCTGGGCCCGCAGGACCGAGAGCTCGTATCGCGCCGGCATGCGCTACCTGATCATCCAGGTCGGCTCGGGGGTGTTGCTGCTCGCCGGCGCGGCGGTGCACCTGACCGAGACGGGAGCGCTCGAGTTCGGCCACCTCGGGCTCGGCACGGCCGGGACGAACCTGATCTTTCTGGCCTTCGGAATCAAGTGCGCCCTCCCGCTGCTGCACAACTGGCTGCAGGACAGCTACCCGGAATCCACCGTCACCGGCACCGTGTTCCTCAGCGCCTTCACGACCAAGCTCGCCGTCTACGCCCTGGCCCGGGGCTTCGCGGGCACGGAGATGCTGGTCTGGGCCGGAGCCACGATGACGGCCTTTCCGATCTTCTACGCCGTGATCGAAAACGACCTGCGGCGGGTCCTGTCCTACAGCCTGAACAACCAGCTGGGCTTCATGGTCGTGGGAATCGGCCTGGGGACCGAGCTGTCCCTGAACGGCACGGCGGCCCACGCCTTCTCGCACATCCTCTACAAGGCGCTGCTATTCATGTCCATGGGGGCGGTGCTGTACCGCACGGGCACCGTGAAGGGCTCGGAGCTGGGCGGCCTCTACCGCTCGATGCCCTGGACCACTGGCTTCTGCATGGTGGGCGCGGCGTCGATCTCGGCCTTCCCGCTGTTCAGCGGGTTCATCAGCAAGTCGATGGTGCTGGCCGCAGCCGCCGGGCAGCACCGCACGGTGCTGTTCCTGGTCCTGCTGTTCGCCTCGGCCGGCGTGTTCCACCACTCGGGGATCAAGATCCCCTACTTCGCCTTCTTCGCGCACGACTCGGGAAAGCGGTGCAAGGAGGCCCCGTTCAACATGCTGCTGGCCATGGGACTGACCGCCTTCCTCTGCGTGGCCATCGGCGTGTATCCCCGGCCGCTGTACGACCTGCTGCCGTATGCGGTCCCCTACGATCCTTACACGCCGACGCACGTGTGGACCCAGCTGCAGCTTCTGCTGTACTCCGCCCTGGCCTTCGGGTTTCTGCAGTTGTCGGGGCTCTACCCTCCCGAACTGCGATCCACCAACCTCGACAGCGACTGGGTCTACCGCAGGCTGCTGCCGCGCACGCTGGAGCTGGGCTCCCGGCCAGTGCTGGCCGCGCGCGCGGCACTCGAGGACTCGGGGCAACGGGCGCTGAGCGCGATGGGCAACCGCATCGCTACGACGTTCGGTCCGACCGGCGTGTTTGCCCGCACGTGGACCACCGGCGGCACCGTGCTCTGGGTGGCGATTCTACTGGCCGTCTTTCTCGTGCTGTACTACTTCTGACGGCGATCCCGCTTCACCGCCGGGTCAAACGAGGAACCGCGAGCACCGACAATCTGCGCGTCTCGTCGGCCCGCTCAGACCAGCTCGCCGATGTACTTCTCCCGTGCCAGGCGCCAGAAGACGACGAGAAACGCCGTCAGCGGGATGGCCAGGATCATGCCCAGG
>JBFGHG010000820.1:0-2250 GCA_041578395.1 Acidobacteriota bacterium | reverse complement strand
CATGCGTCGAGGGATCTTTCTTACGGCTTCGGAACATCAAAATCTCGTGGGCTCGGAAAGCGCGCGGAGCCGCCGCGATCGATCGTGGCGCGATCGCAGCGCCCGGACGAGGCAGGCTTCGTGAGTGCCCCGGCGTCGTCGCGGTGGCGCGATCATACTGCCGCGCACCGCCAGGTTGCCAGTGTTGGGGGGCGCCCCTATCTTTGGGGCATGAGCCTGGTCCAAATCGCGAAGCCCGGCAGCGCGAAGCGTCGCCGCAGCGTGACCTGCCGCATCGGAAACGTGACGGTGGGCGGCGATCATCCGATCGTCGTCCAGTCGATGACCAACACCGACACTGCCGACGTCGAAGCCACCGCGTGCCAGATCGAACAGCTGGCCGCCGCCGGCTCCGAGCTGGTCCGCATCACCGTCAACACCGACGAGGCCGCCCGGGCCGTCCCCGAGATCGCCCGACGCCTGGACGACCGCGGTACCCGCGTGCCGATCATCGGCGACTTCCACTACAACGGCCATCTGCTGCTGACCCGCTACCCCGACTGCGCGAAGGCCCTGGACAAGTACCGCATCAACCCCGGCAACGTCGGGATGGGCCGCCACCGCGACGAGAACTTCCGGACCATGATCCAGGTGGCGCTGGACCAGGGGAAGCCGATCCGCATCGGGGTCAACTGGGGGTCGCTGGACCGCTACCTGCTCGACGAGTTCATGGACGCCAACGCCGAGCTCGCGGAACCCCGCGAGGCCCGCGACGTATTGATGGATGCGATCGTGGAGAGCGCCGTCCGCTCGGCCGATCTGGCCCGGGAGTACGGCCTGCCGGACGAGCGCATGATCCTGAGCGCCAAGGTCTCCAAAGTTCCCGACCTGCTCGAGGTCTACCGCAAGCTGGCGGCCCGCACCCGGCTGCCGCTGCACCTGGGGCTGACCGAGGCGGGCATGGGCAGCCGCGGGATCGTGGCGAGTTCCGCGGGACTGGCCCTGCTGCTGGTCGAAGGGATCGGGGACACCATCCGCTGCAGCCTGACTCCCCGGCCGGGCGGCGACCGGACCGAGGAAGTGGTGGTGGCGCAGCAGATCCTGCAGTCGCTCGAGATCCGCAGCTTCGCTCCGCAGGTGAGTGCCTGCCCGGGCTGCGGCCGCACCACCAGCACCTTTTTCCAGGAGCTGGCCGAGGAGATTCAGGAGCACCTGAAGGCGCGCATGATCGAGTGGAAGAAGACGCGGCCGGGAGTGGAGGAGTTGAAAGTGGCCGTGATGGGGTGCGTGGTCAACGGACCCGGGGAGTCCAAGCACGCCGACATCGGGATTTCGCTGCCGGGGACGGGCGAGTCTCCCAAGGCCCCTGTCTTCGTGGACGGCCGCCACTTCACGACGCTCAAAGGGGAACGCATCGCCGAGGAGTTTCTGGATATACTGGGAGACTACGTCGCGAAGAGATACGCGGGCCTGGCAGCCTCTGCCGCGCGCGAGACTTGACGCGGCCGGGATTCGATCCCATTTCGAAGAGTGCCGGCTGGACGAACACCGGCCGGTTTCCTGAACTCGAGCATCGACCGACGGCGGCTTCGCGGAAAACGCGGGGACGAGACAGTGTTTGGCCCGGAGGACGAAGGGCATGATCGAAGTTGAACACCTGACGAAACGGTTCGGCACGGTGACGGCGGTGGACGACGTCACCTTCCGGGTCGAAAAGGGCGAGATCCTGGGCTTTCTGGGCCCCAACGGCGCCGGCAAGACCACCACCATGCGTGTGCTGGCCGGGTTCTTCCCGGCCACCGACGGCACCGCCCGGGTGGCCGGCTACGACGTCTTCGAGGAGCCCATGGAGGCCAAGCGCCGGGTCGGCTACCTGCCCGAGAACCCGCCGCTGTACCTGGAGCTGTCCGTCGACGCCTTCCTGCGCTTCACCGCCTCCATCCGCGGGCTGCCCCGCTCCGAGGTGGAGTCGCGCCTGTCCTACGTCAAGGAGCGCTGCGGCCTCCAGGAGTGGGGCCACCGCCTGATCAAACACCTCTCCAAGGGGTTTCGGCAGCGGGTGGGACTGGCGCAGGCGCTGATCCACGACCCGCAGGTGCTGATTCTGGACGAGCCGACCGTGGGGCTGGACCCCAACCAGATCATCGAAGTCCGCGGCTTGATCCGCTCCCTGGCGGGCGATCACACGGAAAATTTTCTACATTACCTCTGGAAATTTAAAAAGTTTGATAGTTCCAATTGTAGAACGACAAACAATTCTTCGGTAACTAT
>JBFGHG010000819.1:0-2279 GCA_041578395.1 Acidobacteriota bacterium | reverse complement strand
GTCGTCGATCGAGAACTTGTTCTGCCCGCCATTGGATCTGTCGTTGGCCGTGATCTGCCAGTCGTTGCTGGGGAAGCTGGCGGTTGAAGAGGTGTCAAAGAACCTGATGCGCAGGTTGTTCTCCTTCAGCCGCAGGGTGTCGAAACCGAAGCTCTCCCCGTTGACGCAGTCCAGGCCCACGCAGATGCTGCCGTCCACGATCAGGTCGTCCAGGATCACCTGGTCCTTGGGGGTGATCAGCGGCGCGGAGCCGCCGCCGTCCTTGAAGGCCACCGGCTCGGGCTGGTCGGGGTCGACCACGGCGCCGGCGTAAATCGTGAAGGCGCCCGACTGCACGAAGGGCCTGGAAGAGGGCGTCAACCCCCGCTGGGAGTCGTCCGACGCCCAGCCCTCGAGCGCCGGCCGTCCGGTGAGCTCGAACTTGTAGGTGCCGTCGGCCAGCGGATTACCCTCCAGGTCGATGAGGTCGAAAAACACGGGCGCACCGGCCGGGAACTCGCCCCGGAAGACCACACCCTCGGAACCCGCCACCACCAGAGTCACGGATTCGAAGTCCTTCACCGGCTCCCAGGCCAGTCCGGAGGAGCCGATCTGCTGCCAGGCCACCGGGGGCGCGCCTTCGGCGTCACTGCCCTTGCGCGCGGCTCCCAGCGGCGCGGTGATCAGGAAAAAGCTGCACAGAAGCGTCGCCACTACCAAAACCCGTCTGCTCATAGGTCCTTGCTCCTCGATTGTCTTTCGATCCGAGATTGTTGCCTCCGCTTGCCAACGGTGGGTGGAGTTGCCGGCCTCAGCCTGAGAAAACCCTGACATCCCCGAAGCCTGCGTCACCATCCCGACGCTCGCTGGCCACTATTCAACCCGCTGGAGTTCCTCAATCATAGCGCGTCCGTCACCAAATGCAAGAAAAAATCCAGGCCGCCGAAACCATCGTTCGATTTCAACGTTTCTCGGGGTGCAGGACGAACCGATTCCCGCCGCGCAGGCCCCCTAGCCCGAAGCGGCCCCCACGGATTCCAGGACCCTGAGGGCGCGCTCGTGCAGCAGCCCGTTGGAGGCCAGCACGCCCCGGTTGGCTTCCAGCCGGCGGCCGTGGCCGAAGTCGAGCGGAGCCCCGCTCAGATCGGTGACCGTGCCGCCCGCCTCCTGGACCACCCGCGAGCCGGCCGCCTGGTCCCAGATCTTCTCCCGGTAGCCCGGCCGGGCCCGCGACAGCAGCCGCAGCAGCAGTTCGCCGCGGCCGGCGGCCAGCGCCCCGTACTTGGCCTGACTGTCCAGGCAGACGGCGGGTGCCTGAATCCCCATCAGGCCGAGCAGTTCGTCGAACTGCGAGACGTTGGTGTGAGCCGCCACCACCGAGCGCAGCACCCGCGCCCGCTCGATGCGGTCCTCCCGGGAGACCTGCAGCGGCTGAAACCCGGGGTCGGGACCGTCCTGCTCCAGGGGCCGCGCCCAGCAGCCGTGTCCGCGGGCCGCCACGATCAGGCTGCCCGCCCCGCCCACGTCGGGCCTGCCGCTCACCTCGAGGTTGGGGCAACCGAGCACGCCCAGTTCCACCACCCCGCGTTCCAGGTAGGCGAAGGCCACCGCGTACTGTTCGCCGCGCAAGAACCCCTGGGTGCCGTCGATCGGGTCCAGCGTCCAGAAGCGTTCGCCGGGTTCGCCGCGGCCCTGGTCGATCCAGCCACGCACGTCGTCCGGCTGCGCCGGGGGTGCGTACTCTCCCACCCAGCGGCCGACCTGCTCGAGGATCTTCGGCTGGCCGGCCAGCAGCTTCGACTCCTCCTCGGCCACCAGCGGCTCGCCCGGATACGCTTCGGCCAGACGCCGCGCCACCAGCGCCTGCACCGAGAAATCGGCCACCGTGACCGGCGAACGGTCCTCCTTGGAGAGGGCCATTCCGGCCTCGGCGCGCTGAATCCGGCGGGCCATCAGCGAGGCCTGCCGCACCGCCTCCAGGGCGAAGCGGATGCGGGGGTCGTTCCAGAGTTCGTCGGTCGCGGCCATCTAACTCCTCCCGGCGGGCGAAAGGGTTCATTGTAGTCCAAGAGTTCTGTTCGGTCTCGATTGCGAGTACGATTACGATAACGACGACGATTACGATTACGACCATCCGGCCAATTCGAGGAGGTTGGGATGCAGGACCTCGCAACACGGATTCAGGAGACGGAGCGGAGGTTCGCCCAACGGCAACAGCGACGGGGCGAACGGGAAGGAGCGCTGGAGTCGCGAGGAGGCGGCGGCGACTGGCGCCGCGCCGAGGAGCCGGGGAGGCTGGC
>JBFGHG010000818.1:0-2281 GCA_041578395.1 Acidobacteriota bacterium | reverse complement strand
TTCGGCTGCGAGCGCGGATAGCACGCCATCTCGGAGCGTGCTCGCTCCTCCCTCCTCGACATACGGTACAGTATGCCTGCGTCGTTCGTCGCTGTGCTGCCCCGATCTGACGCACTCTTCACGCTCTCGCGGCGAAACTTTATGAATAATGCCGGCTGGTATTCCGATCTCACCGCCAGTACCCCGTCCTCACCGTATCGACGAACCCCGGTGCGGAGGCCGGGCCGTTCGTGAGTGCGACTTTTCCCGCCGTGAGGCATCTTTCAACCTCGTTGTCCGACCGAGACACAGTTACGTGCCCGCTCGGGGGAGGGGGAGAACGTCGGGCGACACACGTGAAAACCAGGCGCCTCCCACGGGGGGAAATTCGATCGTATCCACGCTTCGGTTTACGGTATGACTTCGACACTCGTATTGGCCCTTCTGCTGGGAGGACAAGGCTTCGAGCAGAGGATTTCCGAATACTGGGACCTGCTGGTGAGCCGGGACAAGGCCGCCGCCCTCGAGTACGTGGTCCCGGAAAGCCGGAACGACTTCATCCGGCGCCGGGAACCCGTCATGCTCTCCTGGCGGCTGGTGGCTGCGGAGCCGCTGGCCGAAGGCCGGCTGCGCGTGCGGGTGGAGGTGCAGCGGGAGATCCCGGGCGTGAAAGGAGTCTTCCCCATCGAAGTGTCCGAGACCTGGGTCCGGCGCGAGGACTGGCAGGTGATCGTCCCCCGGGTGACGGCCCGCGACCTCACGCCCCCGCCCAGGACCGAGCGCCCTTCCGTCCCTTCCGGCCGGGTCGACTTCCGACCCTCGCGCCTCAAGATCCCCTTTCTCCATCCGCAGTCGGTCGGCTCCGTGCACCTGGCCAACGGGCTCGAGCAGCCGCTGCGGGTAACGGCCGTCGAGGTCGACGAGGAGAAGTTCGAAGTGCTGGAGGCGCCCTCGGAGATCCGGCCCGGTTCCCGGGAGCGGTTCAGGCTTCGCTACGTGGGGGAGGAGTTGGCGAAGAACCTGGAGGCGGTCTGCAGGGTCTCGCTGGTCTCCGCCGGCGGGCAGCAGACGGTGCTCGAGATCCCCGTTTCGTACAACTACTTCAGCGACGGCGCCCGCGGGCTCTTCGGCTTGAGCAAGGAAGAAGCCGACCAGCTCCGGCGGGGCGACCCGTTGCGGCCGGCCATCGAAACTCCGGCCATCCGGGAGGCACGCGAAGAAGCGGAGCGTGAGCGCACGCAGTTGCCCGCGCCGCCCCGCAGCCCGGCGTCCCCACCGGGTGGAAATTGATTCGGACGGCCCCGATCGGCGGGCAGTCACAGGTGTTTGCTGGATTCGCATTCTTATGGATAAGGAGAAGGAGCAGATGTCAACACTTAGAAGGGTCCTCATTGTTGTTTCTTTCGTGCTGCTGGCCTTCAGTGCGCAGGCCCTGGCGCAGGACTTCGACAGCGGCTCCCGCTCGCTGCAGGGCGTCTCGGTGACGACCTCGCAGACTGCGGTCTTCGCCGCCTTTCTGTCCGACAGCGCCATCCCCAACACGCTCGAGATTCAGACCGCCATCTCGGTGAGCAACGTCCTGGCCACTCCTCCCGGTTTCCAGAGTGACTTCCTGAACCCGACGGGCGGGGACACCCGGGGAACGCTGGAGTTCTACCTCTGGAACGACGACGGCCAGCTCTACTTCTACGAGACCGACATGAGCACCACGATTGGGCGCGGCCTGAACGACGACGGGACGCTGGGCCCCGGGCAGACCTACACGGTGTTCTTCCGGGACATCCTGAGGGAGGCCGGCTTCCCGGTGGGCGAAACGGAATTTCTCGGCTACGGCTGGGTGGTGGCCAACTTCGACGGCGTGGCCGGCACCTACAACGTGGCGGTCTTCGACATCGGCTTCACCCAGAGTTTCGAGCTGCTCCCCGGCGTGGGCCAGGGCACCTCGGACCGTTGCGGCCTGCCGGTCGTCGTCCAGTGAGAGCGGAGGTACGGAGTGCGGCGGCGGCGCCGCGCTCCGGCTGCGTTCAGGGCGGGCCTTCCCGGCCCGTCAGCCCCGCCTGAAATCCCGCGAGCCACGCCCGAAGGGCGGCCAGCAGGCGAGGTGTGTCCGCCAGACAGCGGCACCCCTGCCCGAAGCCGGATCGAAACACCCGGAGCACGATCCTCGCCCAGCGCCAGGGGAGTAGCAGCCAGCCAGCCGCCGGCGCGCGCCGCAGCCAGGCCCCCGCCCCCACCCCCGCCCGTCGCACCCGTCCGCTCCAGAATCCGAGCTGCCGGAGGTGCCGAAGGACGTCCTCGCGTC
>JBFGHG010000817.1:0-2290 GCA_041578395.1 Acidobacteriota bacterium | reverse complement strand
TTCCAGCCGTCACGAAAGGGTTGTAGCTTCTTTTCACCCGCCCGGTTGGAGAAGTTGATGGGGATCTCCTTGAACCCGATCTCCTTCTTGCGCAGGGCCTCGATCTTGATCTCCTCGGAGAAGGCCATTCCGTCGCTCTCCAGGACCATCCGCTCCAGCGACTCCTTGAAAAAGATCCACATCCCGGACTGGGAGTCCCGCACCCAGCGGAAGTAGAGGACCGACATCATCAGGCTCAGCGCCACGTTCCCCACCAGGCTGGTCATCGACATGGAATCCCGGTTCTGGATCGGAAAACGGGAGGCGGACACGAAGCCGACCCGCGAATGCAGCAGGGCCTCGATCAGGTAGGAGAGCGCGTCCACCGGGTAGGAGTGGTCGCCGTCCAGCGTGACGATGATGTCCCCCTGGGCGTGCATCAGGCCGGTCTTGTAGGCGCGCCCGTAGCCCCGCACGTCTTCCCGGATCACGCGGGCGCCCATCCGCTGGGCGATTTCCGCCGTCCCGTCGGTCGAGTCGTTGTCCACCACGATGACCTCGTCGACGAATTCGGGAATCCGCGACAGGACCTTCCCGATGCCCTCTTCTTCGTTCAAACACGGTATGACGACCGTGATCCGGTTTTCCTTGTACATGCTCTCGTATCGCTACGGGTCAGCCTGAACCACCAGCCCCTGGAGCCCCCGATTTCTCCAGCAGCAGGCGCACCGATTGGGAAAAGCCGGCGGACGGCGATGCCTGCAGGGCGAGCAGCAGATAGCTTCGGGCCTGCTGCAGCTCTCCCGTCTCCAGGTGCAGACGCCCCAGATGGTACAAAATCTCGGGATTGGCGGGGAAAAGCTGAAGGGCGGACGCCAGCGTTTCGCGGGCCGCGGCCGTCCTGCCCAGCGACTCCTGGGCGTGGGCCAAACCCACGTAGGCGTCCACGCTGGGCTGCATCCGCAGCGCCCGGCCGAAGTACTCGATGCTCTGTTCGTACTCTCCCACCTGCAGAAAGGCAAAGCCGGTCGCCGCCTGCGCCAGGGGCCAGCCGCGCAGGGAATCCACGCACTGGAGGAACAGCTCGAGGGCCTTGGGGTAATTCCCCGCGTCCAGATAGACGGCCCCCAGCTTGTAGATCAGCACCGGCAGCACCTCGCTCCCCTGCGCGCGCGCGATGGCGCGCTCGAACTCGTCGGCCGCCAGCCGCCGCAGCCGTGACACCTCCCGGCCCCCCTCCACCCGCCGCTGGGCCAGCAGGGCCAGGTCTTTGTAGGCGTCGGCCAGGTTGCTGCGGGTCCAGGGACTGTCCTCCATCCGGAGCGCGGTCAGGGAATACTCCACCGCCTGATCCAGGTGTTCCTCCGCTTCCTCCAGCCGGCCGGCCGCCAAGGCCTGCGAGCCGAGGTCACGGTGGATCCCTCCCAGGTTGCTGTAGGGGAGGGTCCGGCTGGGGTCGAGTTCCAGGCAGCGCTGAGTGAGGCGCAGCGCCCGCTCCAGGTCGCGCTGCTGCTGGGCGATGCCCCCCAGGTTGCAGTGAGCCCGGTACGATCCGGGCGCCGCCTCCAGGGTGGCCGTCCAGAGGGACTCCTTGTCCTTCCAGTCACGGTTGCGGTCGAAGGAGACCGCGGCGTACAGGGCACACAGAATCCCGACGGTCACCGTGGCGGGGGTCTTCCAGCGGCGGCTGCGGACCAGTGCGTCCATGGCGAAGCCCACCAGGAAGGCCGCTCCGACCAGGGGGAGGTAGAGGAAGTGGTCCGCCGCCAGCTCGTGAAACGGGATCAGCTGCAGAACCGGGAGCAGGGCCAGCGCGAACCACAGCATGCCGAACGAGACGGCCGGCTGGCGGCGCGAGGCCCACACCGCAGCGGCGCCGTAGGCCGCTGCCAGCAGGACCGCCAGCAGGGTGGCCGGTTCCCCGAACCCGGCGGAGACCGGGAAGACCTCGCCCAGATAGTCGGCTCTCAGCGGGTAGGGAAACACCACCAGGAGGAGATAGTGCTGGAACAGCTTGAAACTGGTTCCCCAGTTGGCGGTCCAGGAATCTCCCCAGACGCCCTCGATGCGGCTGGCCTCGAGCACCTCCACCGAGTAGAGCACTCCCGCCGCCGCCAGGGCGACCAGCACCAGGTAGAGCCACCAGAACCGGCGGACGGATGCCGCCAGGTTCCCCAGGCCGCCCGCCTTTCCGCGAATCCGGTTGCGATACAGGTCGGTGAGCAACATCAGTCCCGGGAAGACCAGCGCGACCTCCTTGGAGAGGACGCCCAGAACGAAGAGCAGGAAAGCCAGCACCAGCAGCGCGGGC
>JBFGHG010000816.1:0-2298 GCA_041578395.1 Acidobacteriota bacterium | reverse complement strand
TGAAAATTACTTGAGATTTGAGATTTGAAGTTTAGTTTCCCCCAAACAAAGCCCTCACCGGATCTTCCCCAATCCCCCCCACCTGCTCCTCCGCCACCGCCTTCAGACACCGCAGCTCGTAGACCTTGCCGTGAGCGTCGTTCTTGAAGCGGATCCGAACCCAGATGCTGAGCAGCCTCACCGGCACCGCCTCGACGTCGATGCTGAGGTTCTGCTCGGGGCGCTGCCACTCCTCGATCTCGGCGATGTAGTCGAAGTCCGCGTCCAGGTCGTCCGAGAGCACCTGGGGCTGCCGGATCTCGCCGTCGGACAGCAGCCGGCTCATCACGTTCTCGCCGTGGCTCATGGCGCGGTGAGCCAGGTCGATGCGGTGGATGTTCTTCAACCCGCCCGAGAAGATCTGCAGCACCACGCCGATGCCGATCGCCAGCAGCGACAGCGCCACGATCACTTCCAGCAGCGTGAAGCCTTGCCGTTTCATGGCCGGTCTCCCAGGTCCTTGCTCACCCCCGCCAGCCCGGTGATCGGGTCGACCACCACCACCAGCTGCTTGCCCGCTTCGCTGCGCAGCCGAAACTCTCCGCCGGAACTGCGCCCGCTGGGGTAGAAGCTGACCGTCCACTGGGCGGCGGAGTCGGGCAGCACGAAGCCGGCGCCGCGTGGCAGGTCGAAGCTCTTCAACTCCTCTTCATAGGCGTTGGTGAGCTGGTAGCGGCTGGAATCGTCGTCCCCGTTGCTGAGCACGACGCGGTAGACTTCCTGCTGGGCGATGGCTTCCGAACGGAGGTGCTTCATGTGCGTCACCAGGTCGCGGGCCGAGGCCTCCAGTTCCAGTCCCGAGAGCCCTCCCGAGAACGAGGGCAGGATCAGCGCCGCCGCCAGCCCCATCAGGACCAGGACCACGATGATCTCGAACAGGCTGAAGCCCGCCTGCCCCTCACCAGGAGGTGATGTCGGCATCGTCTGCTTCCCCTCCGGGGTTGCCGTCGGCGCCGTTGGACCAGAGGTCGAAGTCGCCGTGCTGGCCGGGCGAGCGGTACTCGTAGGTCCGCCCCCAGGGGTCGGGGGGCAGGCTGTTCTTCTCCAGATAGGGGCCGCTCCAGTTCTGGATGCCGGGGTTCTCGATCAGAGCCTGCAGCCCCTCGGCGGTCGAGGGGTAGCGGCCAACGTCGAAGCGGAACAGCCCCAGCGCACCCTCCAGCTGATCGATCTGGAGCTTGGCGATCTCCGCCTTGCCCTGTCCCAGCCGCTTGATGACCTGCGGGCCGACCACCGTGGCCAGCAGTCCCAGGATCACCAGCACCACGATCAGCTCGATCAGTGAAAAACCGCGCTGCCTCCTGCGTCTACACTCGAGGTCGTCCTTCATGTCTTCCTTCCTTTGCCTCCCGAATCCGTGCGCCCCCTCACAGGGGAACGTTGTTGATGCTGAAAATCGAATAGAGAATCGAAACGATCATGACCCCGAACACGATGCCCATCACCAGGATGATGGCCGGCTCGAAGAAGGCGACCAGCCGCTTGAGCGCCGTCCGGAGCTCCCGGTCGTAGGTCTCCGCCAGCTGCAGCAGCATGCTGTCCAGCCGTCCCGTCTCCTCCCCCACCTCCAGCAGGTGGACGGCGAAGGCAGGAAAGACGCCCGAGCGCTTCACCGGACGGACGAGGCCCTCGCCCTTCTTGACGCCCGACTTGATCGGCTCCATGGCCGAGGCGATGGCCTGGTTGCCCACCACCTCCTTGACGATGTTGATCGACTGGATCATCGGCACGGAGCTGTGCAGCAGCGTCCCCAGGGTGCGGCTGAAGCGGCTCACCTCGAGCTTCTGCACCACCGTCCCCAGCAGCGGAACGCGCAGCAGGCGGGTGTCCCAGGACAGCCGGCCTTCGGGGGTCTTCAGCCAGCGCGCCAGCCCGATCCAGCAGCCCAACGCCACCAGCCCGATCAGCCACCAGTAGCCGGTGAACACGCCGCTGATGAAGAGCATGATCTGCATGGGGATCGGAATCGGCGCCCCGGCGTTCTCGAAGATCACCGAGAACTTGGGGATGACGAAGGTCATCAGGATCACGAAGGAGGCGATAGCCACGAACACCAGGATCATGGGGTAGATCAGCGAGGAAACCAGGTAGTTGCGCAGTTCTTCGGCCCGTTCCAGGTACTCCCCCAGCCGCTTCAGGATCTCGTCCAGCACGCCCCCTACCTCGCCGGCCTTGACCATGTTCACGTAGATCTTGGGGAAGACGGTGGGATACATCGCCATGGCTTCGGCCAGCGACTTGCCCCCCTTGATCTCGGTG
>JBFGHG010000815.1:0-2298 GCA_041578395.1 Acidobacteriota bacterium | reverse complement strand
TGTCGAAGCGCGCCTTCTCGACGTTGAGGATCTTCCCCTTGATCGGCAGGATGGCCTGGAAGCGCCGGTCGCGGCCCTGCTTGGCCGAACCCCCGGCCGAGTCCCCCTCCACGATGAAGATCTCCGCCTGCTGCGGGTCGCGCTCCTGGCAGTCGGCCAGTTTTCCGGGCAGCGCGAGGTTGTCCAGCGCGCTCTTGCGCCGGGTCAGTTCGCGCGCCTTGCGGGCCGCCTCGCGGGCCCGCGCCGCTTCGATGGCCTTCTCCACGATGCGGCGTCCCACGCCGGGGTTGTGTTCCAGGTAGATGGAGAGCTTCTCGTTGCAGGCCGCCTCCACCAGCCCCTTGACCTCGCTGTTGCCCAGCTTGGCCTTGGTCTGGCCCTCGAACTGCGGGTCGGAGAGCTTGACGCTGATGATCGCCACCAGCCCCTCGCGGACGTCCTCTCCGCTCAGGTTCTGCTTGAGGTCCTTGGTCAGGTTGTTCTCGGCGGCGTAGGAGTTCAGCGTGCGAGTGAGCGCCGACTTGAACCCCACCAGGTGCGTGCCCCCTTCGATGGTGTTGATGGTATTGGCGAAGGAAAACAGGGTCTCGTTGTAGCTGTCGTTGTACTGGAAGGCGGCTTCCACCTGCACCCGCTCCCCTTCCTGGCTGATGTAGATCGGCTCCGGGTGCAGCACGTTCTTGTTGCGGCTCAGGTGCTCGACGAAGTTGACGATCCCCCCTTCGTAGTGGAACTCCTGGCGCCGCTCCGAACGCAGGTCCTCGATGGCGATGGCCAGCCCCTGGTTGAGGAAGGCCAGTTCGCGCATCCGCTGCGCCAGCACGTCGTAGGTGAAGTCGAGCGTCTCGAAGATCTCCACGTCCGGCTTGAAGGTGATCTTGGTGCCGCGGCGCTGGGTCGGGCCCAGTTTCCGGAACGGGGTGGCGGGGACGCCCCGTTCGTAGGACTGCGTGTAGACGTGGCCGTCGCGCCAGATCTCCAGGTCCAGCCGGCTGGAGAGCGCGTTGACCACCGAGACGCCCACGCCGTGCAGGCCGCCGGACACCTTGTAGGAGTCGCTGTCGAACTTTCCGCCGGCGTGCAGCACCGTCATCACCACCTCGGCGGCGGGGATCTTCTTGACGGGATGGTCGTCGACGGGAATCCCACGGCCGTTGTCCACCACCGTGACCGAGTTGTCCACGTGAATGGACACCTCGATCCGGTCGCAGTAGCCGGCCAGCGCCTCGTCCACCGAGTTGTCGATCACCTCGTAGACCAGGTGGTGAAGCCCGCGGGGGCCGGTCGAGCCGATGTACATGGCGGGCCGCTTGCGGACCGCCTCGAGGCCCTCCAGGATCTTGATCTTCTTGGCCGTGTAGTCGAGCTGGTCTCCCGCCGTTCGCGGGTTCAGCACCTCAGGCTTTTCAGACATAGACACCGCTTCCCTCGCAGGTTTCAAAAACACTTCATTTTACCACAGAGGGGGTGTCATCAGCGGTCCGAAAGCGCGGCCTAAGTGGCTTTCTGACAATTTCTTAGCGGTTTTCTCGAGGGGTGGCGCGGGCATCCCTGCCCGCGATTGGGTGACATGCCGCCAAAGAGAGTCACGGCCCGGGAATGCCGTGCCGCTACATTCTCATCGGCATGACCACGTACTGGTACGTGTACTCGCCCGCGTCGGAGGGCTGGAGCAGGCCCTGATTCTCGCCGTCTTTGAGGCTGAGCCGGACCTGCTCGTCCTGCAGCCCGGAGAGGAAGTCGAGCAGGTAGCCGGCGTTGAAGCAGATCTCCACCGCCTCGCCGTCGTAGTCGTTGGGGATGGTTTCCTTGGCCTCGCCGTAGTCCGAGCTGTTGGACGCCACGTCGACCTGCCCGGGGGAGACCGCCAGGCGGATGGCGCGCGACTGCTCGTCGGCCAGCACCGCCACTCGCCTGATTGCGTCGGCGAAGGCGGCCGTCTCCAGCAGGACGTGGTTCTCGTTGTTCTTGGGCAGCACCATTTCGTAGTTGGGGAACTGGCCGCTCAGGATGCGCGAGACCAGCAGCCGCTCGCCGACCCGGAAGAAGAGGTGGTTCTCGCTGCGGCCGAACTCGACGGTCGTCTCGTCCTCGGCCGCCAGCTTGGACAGCTCCACCAGCGTTTTGCGGGGGATCAGGTTGCGCAGTTCCCCTTCCACGCCGGAGATCTCCGCCGCCCGCGAGACCAGCGCCAGGCGGTGCCCGTCGGTGGTGACCATGATCATCTGGTTGGGGTGCAGCACCAGCAGCGCCCCGCTGAGCGCGAAGCGGGACTCTTCCTGGGTGATGGCGAAAATG
>JBFGHG010000814.1:0-2312 GCA_041578395.1 Acidobacteriota bacterium | reverse complement strand
CATGCTGGAGTTCCTGCTCACGAACCACCCCCTGGACTGTCCGGTCTGCGATCAGTCGGGCGAGTGCGATCTGCAGAACTTCTACATGGAGTACGGCCGGTACGAGAGCCGCTTCCTGGAAGACAAGATCAAGAAGAAGAAGGCCACCCCCCTGGGTCCTCACGTGGTTCTGGACCAGGAGCGCTGCATCCTCTGCAGCCGCTGTACCCGCTTTTGCGAGGAGGTCTCCAAGAGCCACGAACTGGGCATCTTCAACCGGGGGAACCGGTCGGTGGTCGACCTGCAGCCGGGCATGACGCTGGACAACCCGTATTCGGGCAACGTGATCGACATCTGCCCGGTGGGCGCCCTCACCGAACGCGAGTTCCGCTTCAAGTGCCGGGTCTGGTACCTGGGTTCCAAGCCGTCGGTCTGCACCGGCTGCGCGCGCGGCTGCAACGTCTGGTTGCAGTACAACGCCACGGAGCGCAGCTACAAGAACGACGGCCGGCGGGTGCAGCGGCTCAAACCCCGCTTCAACCCTCACGTCAACCAGTGGTGGATGTGCGACGAGGGCCGCTTCGGCTTCGAGTTCATCGACCAGGACCGCATCGAGTTTCCGCAGCTGCGCAGCCAGGGCCGTCTGGATCCGGCCGATTGGGAGGACGCGATGGCCGAAGCGGTGCGCGCGGTCGAGTCGGCGCTGGGGAAGTTCGGGCCCGAGAGCGTGGCCGTCATCGCCTCGCCCCGGCAGAGCAACGAGGAACTGGCGCTGGTGAAGAAGCTGTTCGGCGAGCGGCTGGGAGTGAAGCAGATCGGTTTCCGCAACCCGTCCGAGAAACCGGGATTCTCGGACGACTTCCTGATCGAGGGAGACAAGAACCCCAACTCGGCCGGCGCCGAGGCGTTCGGACTGACCGCGTCCGTGTCCGAGATTCTGGAGAAGGCCGCCCGAGGCGACGTCAAGGTCCTGTGGGTGTTTCACCACGAACTGGAGGAGTCGGTCCTGGAGAAGGTGGAGTGCCTGATCTTCCAGGGGAGCAACTGGAACGCCACGGCCCGGGCGGCTCATGCGGTGCTGGCGGGAGCGACGCACGCCGAGAAAGACGGCACCTTCACGAACGTCGAGGGACGGGTGCAGCGCTTCGAGAAGGCCCTCGAGCCGCTCGAGGAATCCCGCAACGACGTGGAGGTCCTGCTGGACCTGGCGGGCCGTCTGGGCGGGCCGATGGACTACCTGAACGCCGAGGACGTCTTCCGCGAATGGTTCGGAAAGACCTACGAAGAGGTCGAAATCCACGGAGAAGTCGCCGCCGTCACAGCCTGACCGCGCCGCCCCCCGTTTGAACATTGAAAATCGAGCATTGAAAATTACTCGAGATTTGAAATTTGAGATTTGAGATTTGACCTACTACCTGATCGAATTCGGCAAGGCCTTCTTCCTCTTCAACGTCGTCATGGCCTTCGCCTACATCCTCACCTGGATGGAGCGCAAGCAGAGCGCGGTGATGCAGGACCGCATCGGGGCCAACCGGGCGGCGCTGTTCGGGATCACGGCGCTGGGGCTGTCTCACAACATCGCCGACGCGATCAAGATGATCACCAAGGAGGACTTCATCCCTCCCCAGGGCAACCGGCTGCTGCACACGCTGGCGCCCGCCGTGGCCCTGACCTTCGCGCTGATGGGCTTCGCCGTAGTCCCCTTCGGCTCCATCTACTCCTTCGGCGGCACCACCGTCTCGCTGCAGGTGCTGGATTTGAACGTGGCCCTGCTCTACGTCTTCGCCGCCATGAGCATGGGCATCTACGGATTCGTGCTGGCCGGCTGGGCCTCGGCCAACAACTACGCCCTGCTGGGCGGCCTGCGCGCTTCCAGCCAGATGATCTCCTACGAAATCACCATGGGCGCCACCATCATCGGCGTGCTGATGTGCTTTCAAAGTCTGAGTTTGCAGGAGATCAACCTGGCGCAGGGGGAGCTGCTGTGGGGGTGGATTCCGGCCTGGGGGATCCTGTTGCAGCCGGTGGGGTTCGTGCTGTTCGCCACGGCGGCCATGGCGGAGACCAAGCGGGTGCCCTTCGACGTCCCGGAAGGGGAGTCGGAGATCATCGGCTACTTCGTCGAGTACAGCGGCATGAAGTTCGGGATGTTCCTGATGACGGACTTCGTGGAGACCGTGCTGGGGGCCTCCCTGATCACCACGCTCTTTTTCGGCGGCTGGCAGGTCCCCTACCTGTACACGACCGCGTCGGGCGGGCCGCTGGACGGATTCCTCTTCCCCTGGGGCGGTCAGCTCGAGCTGCCGGTGCTGCTGGTGATGCTGCTGCACGTG
>JBFGHG010000813.1:0-2318 GCA_041578395.1 Acidobacteriota bacterium | reverse complement strand
CACGCGCTCCGAGGTGTCGTCCGTCGACCCGTCGTCCACCACGATCACCTCGAAGGCGAAGCTCTCCCCGCCCGCGGCGGTCCTCTGCTGCCGGCTCAAGGCGCGCAGCGTGGCCTCCAGCACCGGAGCCCGTTGGTAGGTGGGGATCACGACGCTAAATTCCACGGTTCACGGTCTCGACGAACTGCCGCCAGGCCGCCGGCAGTCCCATTCGCCGCAGGCTGCCCAGCAGGCCCTTCAGATCGCGCCGGGCGGCGGGCGGGGGAGTGGTTGCGGCGTGGCCGGCCAGCCACTGGCGCGCCTCCAGCTCCCGGTCCAGCCGCCGCAGCTGCCGCCGGCGGCTCGAGAGGGCCTCCTTCTCCCAGTCCGCCGCCGGGCGCCCCGGCCAGTTCAGCAGGTCCAGCCGCTCGAGCCAGCGGGCCTCGCCGCGCCGGTACTCGGGGTCGTCCACGATGACCCGCAACGGGTCTTCGAAGAGCCGCAGGATCTCCCGGTCGGAGCGGCGCCGGCGCGCCTGGATCTGCTCGCGCTTGGCCAGGGTCCGCTCCAGCGTGTCCAGCACGTCGTCGGCGGCCACCAGGTGGTTGAGGGCGTCCAGCACGCGCGCGGCCACGCGCTCGTCGCCCAGCTCGAGCCCGTGGCGTGTCTCTTCCCAGAGGTGAAACCCCTCCTTGCGGACGCCCGAGAAGACGACCGCCCGCTTGACAGCCAGCACCAGCGCCAGTGGCAGCAGCTTCCGGAACAGGGGCTCCTCGTAGTTTTTGAGGGCGGTCAGCAGGGCGTTGCGGTGCATCAGGTAGCGGACCTTCTCCCCGGGCCGCCGGCGGAAGCTGGCGTGGCCCCGGTGGTAGACGACCGACTCGGGGGCGAAGGCCACCTGGTAGCCGGCCGACCAGAGGCGCCAGCCCAGGTCCACGTCCTCGAAGATGGCGAAGAAGTCGGCGTCGAAGCCTCCCAGTTCCAGGAAGGCCCGGCGGGAGACGAGCATGGCGCCGCCGCAGGGGAAGAGCACCCGGCCGGGACTGCTGACCTCCTCGAGCAGCCGGCCGGCGTCCTTCTGGGTGGCGTAGCCCAGGTACTGCAGCGAGGAACCGTTGAAGTCCACCCGGCGGCCCTCCCAGTCCAGGATGCGGCAGGCCACGCAGGCGGCGTCGCCCTCCAGCCGGGGCAGGGCGCTGCGCAGCCAGTCCGGGTGAGCCCGCATGTCGTTGTTGATCAGAGCCAGCACGGGACGGCCGGCGGCTTCGGCAGCGCGGTTGCAGGGCTGGGCGAACCCTTCGTTGACCGGGTTTTCCAGCAGCCGGACCCCGGGGTGTTCCCGCCGAAGCCATTGCTGCGAACCGTCCGTGCTGCCGTTGTCCACCACGATCAGCTCCCCCGCCTCGAGCCGCTCCAGTGACGGCAGCAGGCTCTGCAGGTGCCCGAGGCCGTTCCAGTTGACGGTGATCACGGAGACGTCAGAGGCTGATCGGGACACGCTCGGATTGTACAATAAGGTGTTCCAGCTCCCGGTCGCTGCGCACCCGGGCCCGCTGCAGCCGCCTGCGCCTCCGCAAAGTATCGGGCAGGCGCCGCAGGTTCCAGGCGAAATTCCGCAGTTGCAGCAACTTGCGCCGGGGCTGCTGGGGCAGCCGCAGCAACCCCCAGCCGGCGCGCAGCAGGTTCCGCCACTGGTAGTTCTTCAGCAGCGCCCGCATGTTGTGCCGTTCTCCCAGCAGCTCCCGCCAGGCCATCGACCGGCTCTCGCGGGTGGAGGCGCCGAAGTGGTGATAGGCGACCGCGGCCGGGGCGGTCACGACCCGGTGGCCCAGCAGCCAGCAGCGCCAGCAGTAGTCGACGTCCTCGTGGTACATGAAGAAGGCCTCGTCGAAGGCGTCCGCGGCCAGGAAGGGCTCGCGGCGGTAGAGGGCGGCCCCCGCCGAGGCGAAGAGCACTTCCCGGCTGCCGTCGTATTGACCCCGGTCCTCCTCGAACATGCCCCGGTCCCAGGTGTAGCCGAGGTAGTTCATGGCGCCTCCCACTCCGTTGAGCTTGCCGGGCTGGTCGTAGAGGCGCAGCTTGCAGGCCACCGCCGCCACGGCCGGGTCGCTTTCCCCCATCGCGAGTGCCTCTTCCAGGCAGTGGGGATCGAGGCGGATGTCCGGGTTGAGGAAGAAGATCCAGGGCGCCCGCGCCTCGGCCGCCCCGCGGTTGGCGGCCCGGGAGAAGCCCTCGTTCTCCAGCCGGGCCAGCACCCGCACCCAGGGGAAGTCGCGCCGTACCAGCGCCAGGCTGCCGTCGGCCGAGGCGTTGTCCACCAGCAGCGCTTCGTGGCTGCT
>JBFGHG010000812.1:0-2324 GCA_041578395.1 Acidobacteriota bacterium | reverse complement strand
GCTCGGCCGGCTCGGGCTGGACGTCTCGGGGCTGGGCGACCCCGGGCAGGCCCGACTGCTGCTGCGCCTTCGAGACGCCTCCAGCGACAAGGAACCGCGGCGGCGCCGGGTGCTGGAGCGGTACGAGGTGGTGGCGTTCCTGGGGGACAACATCGAGGACTTCCCGGAGGTCCTGGGACACTCCCGGGAGGGGGTGGACCGCTTCGAACAGCTGTGGGGGACTTTCTGGTTCGTCCTGCCCAACCCCATGTACGGGTCCTGGACAGCGCCGTTTCGGGACCGCTCGCCGCGCGAGTACCTGCAGGAGCTTTCCCGCCCGTGAACGCAGGGCCGAGGAGGCCGCTTGAACCCAGGGGCGGATTCCTTTAGTGTTTCCCCTTCGATCCTAACGATGACAAAGGTGGTGGAAGTGACGATGCAAGTGTTGTTCGCGTGCGGATTGTTCTTTCTGGTGGTGGCCATGGCCTGCAGTTCCGGCCCCAATCCCGGCCTGCTGGACCCGTCGGAGGCCGACGAGCAGGCGCCCGAGACTTTCCGGGTGAAGTTCGAGACCACCAAGGGCGATTTCGTGGTGGAGGTGAACCGGAGCTGGGCGCCCAAGGGAGCCGACCGCTTCTACAACCTGGTGAAGGTCGGCTACTTCGACGACGTGGCCTTCTTCCGCGTCCTGGACGGCTTCATGGCCCAGTTCGGCCTGCACGGAGACCCGGCCGTCAACCAAGCCTGGAGGGACACCAAGATCCCGGACGACCCCGTCACGCAGCCCAACCAGCGCGGCTACGTCTCCTTCGCCACGGCGGGCCCCAACACGCGCACCACCCAGCTGTTCATCAACTTCGGCGACAACCGCCGCCTGGACGGGATGGGGTTTGCGCCCTTCGGCAAGGTGGTGGAGGGCATGGAGGTGGTCGACTCGCTCTACTCCGGCTACGGAGAGGGCGCCCCCCAGGGCCGCGGCCCCAACCAGGGCCTGATCACCCAGCAGGGGAACGACTACCTGCAGAGCCAGTTCCCGGAACTGGACTACATCGAGCGGGCGACGATCATGTGACCTGCCCCGGCCCGCTCCCCGGTTCGTTGAGTCAGTGCTGGTTCTCCTTTTTCAGGTGCCGGTAAATCGTCTTCGGATCGATTCCCAGAATGCGGGCGGCCTCCTGCTGATTCCCGTGCACTCGATTCAGTACCAAGTGGATGTAACGGGAATGGACCTCGCGCAGGGGCACCAGCCGGTCTTCACTCGATACGCGCCGCAGAATGCGTTCGGAGGGCGAGGCGAGCAACTCGAGGTCCCAGGGTTCGATCACCTCGCCGTCCGACAGCAGGGCGGCCCGTTCGATACAGTTGCGGAGCTCCCGGACGTTGCCGGGCCAGCCGTAGCCCGTCAGTTCGCGCAAGGCCGCCGGGGACAGCTTCTTGGGAGTTGCGTCGAAGCCGGTCCGCTGCAGGAAGTGCTCGGCCAGCAGCGGAATGTCCGAGGTCCGCGCCCGAAGCGGCGGGACGCGCAGGACGATCACGCTGAGCCGGTAGAAGAGGTCTTCGCGGAATTTGCCGTCCCGGACCGCCTCGTCCAGATGGGCGTTGGTGGCGGCGATGACGCGCAAGTCGGCCTCCCGCGTCTCGGTCGCACCCACCCTTCGGTACTCGTGCGTTTCCATCAGCCGCAGGAAGCTGGCCTGGATGCCGGGATCCAGCACTCCCACCTCGTCGACGAACAGCGTTCCGGTGTGGGCGGACTCCAGAAGTCCGGGTCTGGCGGCTTCGGCGCCCGTGAACGCCCCTTTCTCGTAGCCGAACAACTCGGACTCCAGGAGGCTCTTGCTCAGCGAGGCACAGTCCACCAGCACGAAGGGCCGCTCCCGGCGGCGGCTCTCGCGGTGAATGTGACGGGCGATCAGCTCTTTCCCGGTTCCGCTCTCCCCTTCCAGCAGCACGGTTCGATCCGAAGCGGCGACTTTCCCCGCCAGGGCCAGCAGCTCTAGCATCGGGGGGCTGTCGCCGACGATGGTGTCGCGCGCGGGGTCCTTGCGGAGCCGTTCCTTGAGAGCCAGGTTCTCGAGGCTCAGACAGCGTTTCTCGTAGGCCCTCTGGATGGCGGCGTCGATCTCGGCCAGCGGGGCGGGTTTGACCAGATAGTGATGGGCGCCCGCCTGCAACGAAGCGACCGCGGTGTCGATTTCCCCGAACGCGGTCAGCATGATGACCTCGATGGAGGGATCGAAGCGCTTGATGGACCTCAGCACGTGCAGCCCGTCCCGTCCCGGGAGCCGTATGTCCAGCAACACCACGTCCGGCGGAGAGCTCCGCACGTCAGCCAGGGCCTGCCG
>JBFGHG010000811.1:0-2327 GCA_041578395.1 Acidobacteriota bacterium | reverse complement strand
TCACCAGTAGGCGATCACCAGCCAGGCGGTCAACAGCAGCAGGCCCGCCGAATGCCAGCGGTAATCCAGGTACCAGGGGCGCTCGGGGATGTCCGCGGTCATCTCCCGGACCGACTTGCGCGAGAAGGCATAGCGCTGCTGCTCCGGGCCGGGGGCGGGGCCGGTGAGGCTCACCAGCAGGATGACCAGGACCGAGAAGCCGAAGAAAATGCCCGCCCAGATCAGGAAGTGGATTCCCGTGTCCACCCCGCGGATCTGCAGGACCAGAACGAAGAGCGACAGGACGTGCCCGGCCACCAGTCCGGCGAGCGCGCCGCGGGCATTGGCTCGCTTCCAGAACAGGCCGAAGATGAAGACCGCGGCCACCGGCGGGACCAGATAGGCGAGCGCGCTCTGCAGATACCCGAACAGCGTGCCGAAGCTGGCCACCACCGGAGTCCAGGCCGCGCTCACCACCATGATGATCAGGGTGGTGGCCCGCCCGTACAGTGCCAGCCGCTCGTCCGGGGTACGCGGCCGCAGCTTCTTGACGAAGTCCATGGTGACCAGCGTGGAGGCGGAGTTGAGGGTGGAGTCGATGCTGGACATGATGGCCGCCACCAGTCCGGCCAGCATGAGCCCCTTCAGCCCCACCGGCAGCAAGTCCGAGATCAGCGTGGGAAAGACCAGGTCGGGCCGTTCCAGTCCGGGATAGAGCTGGCGCGCCATCAATCCGGGAAAGACCATGATGAACAGCACCGGCAGCTTCAGCAGCGCGGCGAAGAGCGATCCCCAGCGGGCGTGTTCGATGTTGCGCGCCCCCAGCACCCGCTGCACGATGAACTGGTTGGTGCACCAGAAGTAGAACCCCAGGATGGGCACCCCCAGCAGCAGGCCCAGCCAGGGCATGGTGGGGTCGTCCAGCGGCTGGATCACGCTCAGCATTTCCGGGGGAGTCTGCTCTACCACCGCGTCCCAGGAGCCGACGGCCGACAGGGCCAGCAGGGTCACCGCCGTGGCGCCGATCAGGATGATGACCGCCTGGATGGTGTCCGTGTAGACCACCGCCGAAAGGCCGCCCGCGGCCGTGTAGAGTCCGGCCACCAACGCCAGCACCAGCGCCGACTGCCAGTACTCGAGCCCCGGGAAGAAAAACTGAATCACCAGGGCGCCGGCGAACAGCGTCCCGGCCGTGTCGATGAAGACGTTGCCGACGATGGTCAGCACCGAAAAGTAATAGCGGCAGGTGCTGTCGAAGCGCTTCTCGAGGAACTCCGGCATCGTGTAGATGCGCGCGCCCAGATAGTAGGGGATGAAGAAGATCGAGAAGAAGACCAGCACCACCGACGCCATCCACTCGTAGTTGGAGATCGAGATGCCGGTGGCGTACGCCGAGCCGGACAGCCCCACCAGGGTGGTCGAAGAGATGTTGGAGGCGAACAGCGAGAACCCCACCACCGCCCAGCCCAGCCGGCGCCCGGCCAGGAAGTAGTCCTCGGTTCCGGCGTGGCGGCGGGCGAAGTAGAAGCCGATCAGGAGGACGACTATGAAATAGAGGATGATGATGGTGAGGTCGAGGGGGGAGAGGGTCATTGATTAAATCTCAAATTTCAAATTTCAAATCTCAAGTAATTTTCAATGTTCAATGTTCAAACGGCTCCATCCATTATTCTTCGTTCATCAATCTGAAGATTAGTCTGTCGTCTTCCGGGTCTACTTTGTCGATTCGGACGGTGACTCGTTCTCCGGGGCCGTGTTGTTGGGGGCTGAGGAGGCGGCCTCGGGCGTACAGGTCGGTGGTCTCCACCTGGTAGCTGGTGGAGCTGCTCGACAGCACGACTGCCTCCAGCGGCTTGCCCAGGAGGTTCTTTTCCAGGTACTTCAGGAGAAAGAACCGGTTGGACTTGCGTTCCACGGCGCGGAGGTCTTTTTCGGTGGCCCGGACTGCGCTCTGGATTTCTTCCAGTTCTTCCGGGCCGTGGGGAAGGGGGCGACCCGCGAGGTGTGCGGCGAGCTGCTGCTGACAGGTCAGATCGGCCAAACGCCGGATCGGCGAGGTGACCTGCACGTACGCCTCGAGACCCAGGCTGGAGTGGGGGCCGGGTTCCAGTGAGACGGTGCTTTTCTTCAGCTTGCGAAACACCTGGTCGGTCAGAACCGGGTCGTACTCGGAGGGGAGTTCGATTTCTCCCTCCGGGGCTTCCTGGGCGCGGTAGAGCATCGGGAGTTCCTCCCGGCCGGCCTGCTCGGCCGTCAGACGGTTGGCCAGGATCATCAGTTCGCTGACCAGCCGCCGGCTGGGGGAGTCCTTGTCCATGACCTTGATCGAGATCCGCTCCTGGCCGTCC
>JBFGHG010000810.1:0-2331 GCA_041578395.1 Acidobacteriota bacterium | reverse complement strand
ATCAGCAGAATCAGGCTCTGGGGGACGCTGAGCGGCTTCTGGTAGCTGGACGCGAAGGCGTAACTGACGTTGATGGTCAGGCCGCGCGGATCGCCCTTCTCCTCGCAGATCGTCATCAGGTCGGCCAGAACCTGGAAGGGGTGGTAGATGTCGCATTGCATGTTGTAGACGGGCACGCGGCTGGCCGCCGCCACGTCACGGATGTAGCGGTTCCCGACCTTCCAATCGCAGTGCCGGATGCCGAGCGCATCGTTGTAGCGCCCCAGGATCTCGCCGATCTCCTTGGCGGTGTCGCCGTGGCTGATCTGGGTCGTCGTGCTGTCGACGAACTGCGCGTGGCCCCCGAGCTGGGCCATCCCGGCCTCGAAGCTGTTGCGGGTGCGGGTGCTGGTGAAAAAGAAGAGCAGCGAGATCACCTTGTCGCGAAGACAGGCGTGAGGCTCCCCGCGGGCGCGCTTCCCTTTCAGGTCCCGGGCAACCCCGAGGAGCATGTCGATCTCCTCCCGGCTCCACTCGCGAGTCGTGATCAAGTCCCGTCCGTACAGTGGCGTGTTCATGAAGCTCCTCATCGAACGCCTGCGCTGCGGTCAGCGTCCTTCTCCCCGGCGGATCAAGGCCGGGAGCAGGGCGTAAAACTTGGTGGCTTCCACCACCTCCCGCAGGGGGACGTGCTCCTGGATCGAGTGGGCGTACACCTCGTCTCCCGGGCCGAAGCCGACGCAGGGGATCCCCGCCTTGCCGCACCAGTAGTTGCCGTTGGTCGAAAAATCCCATTTGCCGGCCGCGCCTTGCCGGCCCCAGAGGGCCGCCACGGTCTTGCGCCCGGCGACCACCAGGGGATCGTCCTCTTCCAGCGCCCAGGCGGGAAAGTACTTCTCGTACACGAGGACGGCGCCCGTGTGGCTGGGCGTGTCGTAGGTCAGCTCGCAGACCTGAAAGCTCTCCCGGTCGGCTTCGGGAAAGAGATCCTCGATGGCCCGGATCACGGCCTCCTTGGTTTCGCCGAAGGTCACCCGGCGGTCGACGAAGATACGGCACTCGTCCGGGACGCTGTTGTCGCTGGGGCTGCTGCTGGAAATCCGGGTCACCGTGATTCGGCCCTGCCCCAGGAAGGGGTGGTCGGGCAGGTGAGAGTCCATCCGCTCGATGGCCTCGACCAGCGGGGCCATCTTGTAGACCGCGTTGTCTCCCATGAAGTTGCTGGCGGCGTGGGCGCTGCGGCCCTTCGCGACGACCTCCAGTTCCACCCGTCCCTTGTGCCCCCGGTAGACGTTCATGCCGGTGGGTTCGCCAATGACCACGAAGTCGGGGGTGACGTCCTCCCATTCGTGAAAGGCCTGGCAAGCGACGCCGTCACAGGCTTCTTCGATGTTGCCAAGGTAATACAGGCTGAAGCCGTCCAACAGCCCCAGCTCGCGCGCCAGGGCCATGCCGTAGACCATCCCGGGGGTGCTCCCTTTTTCGTCCAGGGCCCCGCGGGCGTACAGCAAGCCGTCTTCGACCTTCCCTTCGAACGGGTCCCACTCCCAGCGGTCCCGATCGCCGACCCCCACGGTGTCCAGATGGCTGTCCATCAGCAGGATCCTGCTTCCGTCGCCGACCCGGCCCACGATGGAACCGTAGCGATCGCAGTAGACGTCGTCGAAACCCAGGCGCTTCATCTGGTCGCCGACGCGCCGGCCGACTGCCTCGATCTGGTTGTCCATGCTGGGGATCGCGACGATCTCGCGGAAGAAGCTCAGGATTTCCTCTTCCAGGCCCGCTACGCGGCGGTTCAACGACTCGACGATCTCCCGCATGAGGCTCCCGCGACAATTTCCGTCGGTCCGGCGAATCCGAGGGACGACGCGGAATTGTCCCCGATCTCGGGGGCGGGCCGCAACCTCGCTCGGGGCACCCGGTCGAGCCGATCATCTCAGCAGGTGGGAAGGGCGGGGTCGGCCTGGGCTTGCGACATGGCGAGACCCGTTTGCAGGCAGGGGGGGCGGCACATCCGTCATCGGGGTTGGATTGCCCGCACAGGAGTCAGCGCCGATAGATTCGACTTCGGTGAGACACCGCCAAGACGAGCACGATCATGACATCGTCGCCAATCTGACGCACGAGGCGATAGTCGCCAACTCTGTATCGCCACAGTTCACCTCGGTCGCCGTGCAGCGCCTTTCCGATTCGACGAGGATTCTCATCGGTTGCCAACCGCGACCTGAGGAAGTGATGCTTCGTTGGACGGGGCGGTCGAGTTTGTCAATCTGTTTTTCGGCCGCCTGGGAATCTCAACCGTCCAGGCCAAGTCGACGCTCCATCTCGTCGAGGCTGATTCTCGGCTCCTCT
>JBFGHG010000809.1:0-2332 GCA_041578395.1 Acidobacteriota bacterium | reverse complement strand
TTGAGATTTGAAATTTGAGATTTGAAACTACTCCCCGAACCGCCCATACCACGCACTCAACATCGCCAGATTCCAGATCGGCCTCGCCCAGTCCCTCCGCCCCTCCCAATGCTCCCGGAGCATCCCCTCGACCGCTCCCGCCTCGAAGAACCCCATCCGTTGCAGCCGGTCGGCTGACAGCAGGTCTCCGGTGTAGTCGCGCAGTCCGTTCTGCAGCCACAGCGACGCCGGGAAGATGAAGCCCGACTTCTTCCGGTTGAGGATCTGGGCCGGGAGGAGCTCGCTCGAGGCCTTGCGCAGGATGTACTTCTTGCGGAACCCCTTCAGCTTGAGGCTGGGACGGAGGCGGGCCGAGAATTCCACCACCCGGTGGTCCAGCAGGGGCACCCGCACCTCCAGCGAATGCGCCATGCTCATGCGGTCCACCTTGGTCAGGATGTCGTCGGCCAGGTAGGTGCGCACGTCCAGGCGCAGCAGCCGATCGAGCCAGTCGCGGTCCTCCGAGTCGGAAAAGAGCTGCCGGTACGGCTCCCACGGATCGGCGCCGGCCAGGGCCTGCCGCATGTCCGGCGTGTAGAGCCGGGCTTTGTCCTCGTCCGAAAAGATGACTTTCCACCCCAGGTGGCTGCGCAAGGGGGACTGGCCCGCCGACTGCACGAAGCGCTTGGCCTTGTAATCGAAGCTGACCTTCTCGTAGGAGGTGGGCAGTCCGGCCACGATCTGCTCCACCACGGCGCGGCGCAGGCCGGCGGGGATCAGCCGGTAGTAGCGGGCCAGCCGGTCGGCCACGTAGGTCATGTAGCCGGCGAACAGCTCGTCTCCGCCGTCGCCCGAGAGCACCACCTTCACCTCCCGGCCGGCCAGCTGGGAGAGAAAGTAGACCGGCAGGGCGGAGAGGTCGCCGAAGGGTTCGTCCAGACCGTCCACCAGTTTTTCGATCTGCTCTCCGTGGCAGGGCTCCATCACGAGTTCGTGGTGTTCGGTGCCGAAGAGGCGGGCGGTCTCACGGGCGTCGGAGGCCTCGTTGTAGGAGGACTCGGCGAATCCGATCGAGAAGCTCTGGAGGCGGGGCAGGGACTCGGCCATCAGGGCCAGAATCAGCGAGGAGTCGATTCCCCCGGAGAGGAACACCCCCACCGGGACGTCCGAGAGCAGGTGCATGCGCACCGACTCGCGCAGCAGCTCGAGCAGCTGTTCCCGCGCTTCCGGTTCGGAGAGCGCCTGATCGTCCTCCCGCGGGAGTTCCCAGTAGGGCTCGAGGCGGACGCCGGCGGCGTCGGCGATCAGCAGGTGGCCGGGCGGGACCTTGCGGATGGCCCGGAAGATGGTCCGAGGCGCCAGGATGTAGTTGAAGCTGAGGTAGGCGTCCAAAGCCTCGAGGTCCAGATCGCGCGGGCAATCGGGCAGTTGGAGCAGGGCCTTGATCTCGGAGGCGAAGGCCAGCACGCCCTCCTCGTGCCAGTAGTGCAGCGGCTTGATCCCCAGGCGGTCCCGGGCCAGGACCAGGCGGCGCCGGCGGGCGTCCCACAAGGCGGCCCCGAACATACCCCGCAAGTGCCGGGCGAAGCCGGTGCCGTGTTCCTCGTACAGGTGCACCAGCGGTTCGATGTCGCTGCGGGTCTGGAAACGATGTCCGCGGGCGGAGAGCTCGTGCCGCAGTTCCGGGGAGTTGTAGATCTCTCCGTTGCAGACGACTCCGACGGAGCGGTCCTCGTTGAAGAGGGGTTGCGCGCCTCCCTGCACGTCGACGATCGAAAGGCGCCGGATGGCGAAGCCGAAATCGTCGTCCAGGTGGAGTCCCGAGTCGTCGGGACCGCGGTGTACGAGGCGCTCGTTCATCGCCGTCAGCTGGTCTTGAAGAACCGGGGAACCGGGACGGTAGAGGCCGCTGATGCCGCACATGGGGACTTCCTTCCATGGATCAGCCGCTTGCGGCGCCCGCGGCCGTGGCGGCGACCCCAATCCGAGCGGGAGTATAGCATCCGCCCCAACTGCGCCGGCTGTGATCTCCCGCACACGGGACCCGGGCCGGTCTGCCGCAACCGCGGCCCTGATCAAGGCCCAAAAGGCTGGCTTTTGCGGGCGGGCTGCGGTACACTTGAGAGCAATCCAGCGCTCGTTTGGCCCAGCTAGAACGGACCACGGAGGCGGACCGATTACACGACCGACCGTACTTCTGATTGACGAGAACCCGGGGGACCGGCAGCTGGTCCAGCTCCTGTGGCAAAAGCAGCTCCCCGAACTGGAACTGCGCACGGTGGCCACGGAGGAGGAGCTGGAGACGGCCCTGCGACAGCCCGATTTCCAGCTCGCGGTACTGGACTACTACTTC
>JBFGHG010000808.1:0-2333 GCA_041578395.1 Acidobacteriota bacterium | reverse complement strand
CGGCGCCGTAGAGCGCGTGCCGTTCGAGGTCGGCGCGCTGGCGGGGGCGGGCGAGGAACCGGTGGCGCTGGTCCTGGAGTCGTCACCGGCGGGCCTGCTGGAGCATCCTGCCGAGGTGCAGCTGGCGGTCGGCGAGAGCCGGGTCGAGATTCCGGTTCGCGGCCTGGCCGACGGCACGGCGACTCTGACGGTGCGCGGCCCGGGAGCCGACAGCCGCTTGCCGGTGGCGGTCAACCCTGGCCGTCGCTGGGCGGTCCCCACGCCCGGGCAGGCGGCGGGGCCGCGGGTGGGTCTGGCACTGACCAATCGAGGGGCCGCGGATCTGCTGTTTCAGCTGCGCGCCTACCCGGGCGGGGGCGAGCGGCAGGTCGTGCTCGAGCCGCGCGGGCAGCAGGCGTTCCTGCTGGACGACCCCGGGTTCTTTTCCGGCCTGTCGGGCTGGGTGGAAGTCGCGGCGGCCTCGCCGGATGCGTTTGCCGCTTTCCTGTCAGTGGGGACGCCGGTACGAGGCTTTTCCGGGGCCTCCGGCCTCAGCCGGGACCGCCGCTGGGTGGTCCCGCTGGAGCTGGCGGCCGAACACGCCGCGACCCTCAGCCTGATCAACGACTCGGCCCGTAGAAGTCGGGTGCGGTTGAGCCTGGCCGGGGGAAGCGGGCAGACGCTCGAGGAGTTCCGCCTCGGCTTCGGAGAGGCTCGCTCGCTGTCGGTCGCCCAGCTGGGTCTTACGGGAAGTCAGGAGGTCCTGGCCGTGGAATCCGAAGAGCCCCTGAGCGCGTTTTTCGAGATCTCCTCGGACGGCTTTCTGTACGGCCACGCGCCTCGCTTGCAGGAAGATGCCGACGCGCTGTTCGTGGCTCACGCGGTCAGCGGGCAGGGGTGGTTCACCGAGCTGGCACTGATCAATGCGGAAGCGGAGGAGCGGCGGGTCCGTCTGGAGTGGACCGACAGCGACGCGACGCCCACCACTGCCGTTCGCGTCGTCGAGCTGACCCTGCCGGCCGGGGCGACCCGCCTCGTCCGCCCTGGACCGCTGCTGCTGCTGCCCGAGGAGGAGGTGAGAAGCGGCTCGATGGTGCTGAACACGGGGGGCGGAGTGCGCGCCTTCGCGCAGCTGGGGAGGTCCGGCCCGCGGCCGCTCCAGACCTCGGTCCCGGTGCTGGCCGGCCTCGCCCGGGAGGCCCTATTCGCGCAGGCCGCCTCGGGCAACTTCGGCGCGGTCCGGTTCTTCACCGGACTGGCGTTTCACAACCCCTCCCCGGTGGATTCGATCGTCATCCTCGACGTCTACGGCCGGGACGGCGCTCTGGTGGGGCATTCGGCGTTTCGCCTGGAGGCCGGGACACGGCTTTCTGCGTTGCTGGCTGACCTGGTGCCGCTCGAGGGACCGCTGCCGGGCGGCTACCTGCGGGTGCGCTCCACGGAGCCTGTCGCACTGGTCGAGATCTTCGGCGACTTCGCTTCCAGCTTCCTGGCGACCGTCGATCCGGCGTCCCCGTGAGCACCCTGGCGGTCTATACTCAGGCTCGTCCATGGATGTCACCGCCGATACCGCCGCGCGCTTCCCCTGGATGCTCCTGCTGGCGCTGGGGATCTCCTCCTGTCAGCTCGACCGCTCTCCGCCGCCGAGCTTCATCGAGGTCTCGTCTTCACTCGGCCTGAGCCGAGAGCCGGCCGAATACGGCCCCTTGTGGGCGGACCTGAACGGGGACGGCTGGCTGGACCTGGTCTTCATGAACCACGGCGTCCCCTCGCTGTACGTCAACTCGGGGGCGGGCTCCGCGTTCGTCGACAAAGCTGCAGGCAGCGGCATCCGGCTGAGCGACTGGGAGTACGATCAGCAGGGCGACCGCCACGGCGGCAGCTGCGCCGACTACGACAACGACGGCGACGCCGACCTCTTCGTCTCACACGGAGCCAAGCGGGGAGAGACCCTGGGCGTCAAGTACGACGAACTCCTGAGCAACCAGGGGAACGGGACGTTCGCCGAGGTGTCGCTGGAGGCCGGCGCCACCAACCGGCAGGGGCGGGGCCGAACGGGGAACTGGGCCGACTACGACGGCGACGGCCGGCTGGACCTGTACGCCGGCAACTACGAGAGCCCCAACGTCCTGTATCGGGGCCTGCGGGACGGGACCTTCCGCGACATGACGGCGGAGGCGGGGCTGGCCGGCGTGACGGGTCCGCGGGTGGCGTGGGCCGACCTGGACGACGACGGTGCCCCCGATCTGCTGGTGGGATGGCCCCTGCGGGTCTTTCGGGGGCGGCCGGGAGGTGTCTTCGAGGAGGTCACGGCGGCCGTGGGTCTGGACTCCCAGCACATCTTCCCCTACTCG
>JBFGHG010000807.1:0-2333 GCA_041578395.1 Acidobacteriota bacterium | reverse complement strand
GAGAAGCCGCTCGAGGACCTGGACGTCAACGCCGAGACCTTCGTCCTGATCGTCACCCGGGGGCACAGCCACGACCAGGTGGCCCTGCAGCGGGCGGTGGAGACGCCGGCCCGCTACGTCGGCCTGGTCGGCAGCCGGCGCAAGATCCGGATGCTGGTGGGCAACCTGCTCCAGCAGGGGTATCCCGTCGAGGCCTTCCGCAACCTCTACGCGCCCATCGGCCTGGACATCGGCTCGGAGACGCCCGAGGAGATCGCGGTGGCCGTGATGGCCGAGCTGATCGCCCTGCAAAAAGGGACCCACCAGCGGAGTGCCAAGCAGCAGTTCATCCGCCGCGTCCTGGACGAGCACGCTGCCAGCGGGGAGGCCGAAACCCGGGAAGCGAGCGCATGAGGGCGCTGCTGATCAGCAACTCCACCCAGCACGGCCGGGGCTACCTGGACCACTGCGCGGACGAGATCGCCGATTTCCTGGGTCCGCTCGAGCGCCTGGTCTTCATCCCCTTCGCGGGGAGCGACTGGGACGGCTACACGGCCCAGGTCGCCGGGCGGCTCGCCCCGCTGGGGATCGAGGTGCGGGGCGTCCACGAGCGGACCGCTCCGGAGGTCCTGGAGTGGGCGGAGGCGGTCTTCACCGGAGGCGGCAACACCTTCCGCCTGCTGGACGAGCTGTACGAGAGAAAGCTGCTGGGCCCGCTGCGCGACCTGGTCCGGGCCGGCCCGCCGTACATCGGGTCGAGCGCCGGCACCAACCTGGCGTGCCCCACGATCAAGACCACCAACGACATGCCGATCGCCTACCCGCCGTCGCTGCACGCGCTGGCGCTGATCCCCTTCCAGGTCAACCCCCACTACCTGGACCCCGACCCGAACTCGACGCACCAGGGGGAGACGCGCGAGATGCGGATCCGCGAGTTCCACGAGCTGAACTCGCCGCCGGTCCTGGGCTTGCGGGAGGGCGCCTGGCTGCGGCGCGAGGGAGACCAGTTGCGGCTGGGCGGGGCCAACGCCGCCCGACTGTTCCGGCGCGGCAAGGAGCCGGAGGAGTTCGAGCCGGGGGCGGATTTGAGCTTCCTGCTGGAGTGAACCCCCTTCACGCCAGAGTGCGCAGCAGCGTCATCGCGGGAGCGACCCGGACGCCGCCGGCGGACTGGTAGTCCCGCTCGCCGACGGCTGCGATCTGCCAGGCCTCTGCTTCGGGAAAGCGGCGGGCCAGGTACCTCAGCCCCTTCTCCGGGCTCCGGTCCCCCCACTTGCACTCCACCAGCAGAATGGGCCGTCCGCGATCCGTCACCACGAAGTCCACCTCGCGGCCGTCGGTGTCCCGAAAGTAACGAAGTTCCAGCTCCCTTCCCCGGGTGTCCTGCTGATGGTGGACCCACTTCAGCAAGTGCGAGGCCACCAGGTTCTCGAAGCGCGCCGACCGGTCGGAGACCAGGGACCAGTCGTAGTGGTAGTGCTTTTGAGCCTTCTTGATGGCCCTGATACGGGGAGCCCCCAGGGGAGAGAGCCGGAAGACGGCGTACAGGCGCTCCAGCATCTCGATCCAGCTGGATACGGCCTTGTGGCTGAGGCGCAGGTCTTCCCGCAGCGCGTTGACCGAAAGGGGGGCTCCCACCAGTGCCGGCAGGCGCAGCAGCAGCAGTTCCAGGTTGCCCAGGTCCTGCACCCGATGCAGTTCCGCCAGCTCTTCGCGGATCAGCAGATTCCGGTATTCACGTGACCAGCGCCGCGCTTCCACTTCCGACCCCGAGAGAAACGGCTCGGGAAATCCTCCCAGTTGCAGCAGCTGCTCGAGGTCCGCCGCGGAGGACAGGCCCAGCTCGGCGACCGAGAAAGGGTGCAGTCTCAGCAAGTGGTAGCGCCCCTGCAGAGAATCTCCCGAATAACGGTAATAGTCCAGGCGGGCGCTGCCCGTGACCAGAATTCGCGCGCGCCTGCGCGGGTCGTCGTACAGGCCCTTCAGGTAGTTTCGCCAGGACCGGTACTTGTGAATCTCGTCGAACACGAGCAGGGGCGCCGCGGGAAGCTTCCGCTCGAGGATCCGCTGCCGATGTTCTGCCACGTCCCAGTTCAGATAGCCCTCAGGCGCCTCCGGCAGACTGAGTGCCATCGTCGTCTTCCCCACCTGCCGGGGACCCGCCACGAAGACCATCTTGCGCTCGAGGTCTTTGCGGACCTGCGGTCTCAAGTAGCGTTTCTCAATGCTCACCGCCCGATGATACTGAAATTTTTCCCTGGGGGCAAAAATGTACGTGGTCATTTTTCCCCGAGGTCGAATTCCTCAGTCGAATGGTGTCCCCTCCATCGATGGAGCAGCGTGGCCAGGGCGTC
>JBFGHG010000806.1:0-2334 GCA_041578395.1 Acidobacteriota bacterium | reverse complement strand
GCTAGCCGATGCTCGAGGCGTCGGCGACCGTGAGTGAGTTCCTACGTTCCGGTCGACAACCCGTGGATCCTTAGGCGACTCGCTATACCCCTGGGTGAACAGGCGTCGGGCAGTCAGGACTTCGAGATCCTGTGATGAGACCGGCCATGAACCACTTCCGGCTCCCCGCCGCCCTGGCGGCCGTGCTGGCTGCCTGTCTGGCCGCTCCCGCCGGGCTGGGCGCCGAGCGCAACTACAAGCGCTGGCTCGAACGCGAGGTGAACTGGATCATCAGCAAGGCCGAAAAGGAAACGTTCCGGCAGCTGAAGACGGACGCCGAGAAGAAGCGCTTCGTGGAGCGCTTCTGGGCCGACCGCGACCCCACCCCGGCTACCCCCAAGAACGAATACCAGGAGGAGCACTACCGGCGCCTGGCCTTCGCCACCGAGAACTTCCGCGAGTCGGGACCGGGCTGGCGCAGCGACCGCGGGCGCGTGTTCGTCATTCACGGGCCGCCGCTGTCCCGCAGTTCCGAGGCCGAGCGGGAAATCTGGACGTACCACAGCAATCCCAACGCCGAGTACTACAAAGGGCCGATCACGCTGGTCTTCCAGCGGGCGGCCAGCGCCTTCCAGGAGCGGCTGATCAGCGACTCCCGGCTGGCGCAACAGAAGGCCGACGAGCGTCCCGGCGCAGCCCTGCAGCCCATTCAAACCCTCAACAACACCGCCCGCTACCGGCTGGTGGCGGCGGGACCCGGATTCCGGCCCGAGCTGGTGCTGACGGCCGGGGACACCGACCGCTACATCGCCGACATCCTGCGTTCGCCGGGCGAGGTGCTGGAGGAGCGAAAGCGCCAGGCCGAACAGCGCCGGCAGCGGTTGGAGCGGCTGCGGCAGGACGTGGAGACCCAGGTCTCGTTCGAACCGCTTCCCTTCTCGCTCGAGACGTTCTTCTTTCCTCTGGAGACCGATTCGGTGCTGGTGCTGCTGGTGAGCATGGAGCCGGCGGAGGTCCGCAGCGAAGCGGAAGCGGCCGGAGGCGGGCCGGCCCGCTTCGACCTGTACTGCGAGGCGCGGGAGGCGTCCTCGGACTTTCTGCTGGACGTGCTGGACGCGACGCTCGAGTACGACCCGGCCCTCGAGGGTCCGCCCCGCCGGCTGGAGTACCACGACCGCTTCACTCTGCCCTCGAAGGCCGTGCGGGTCTCCTGCCTGGCCCGAGGAGTGGCCTCGGGGCGCACCCGGCGGCAGGAGGCGACGATCGAGCCCGAAACGGCCCAGGGCCTGGCCCTGAGCCGGCCCATCCTCACCCAGCGCATCCAGCAGGTGGAGCGGACGCCGGGCTTCGATCCGCTGGTGCTGGAGGACACGCGCTTCACCCCCCAGACGCGCGATTTCGATCCCCGGCGGCCGCTCTACCTGTTCTTTCAGGTCTTCGACGGGAGCGACTCGTCCGAACTCTTCTTCGACTACCAGATTCACTCCCGCGACGAGGTCTTCTACCGCTCGCCGGAGCGTCCGCTGCCGGCCGCGGCCGCCGGAAGTCCCCTGCCCTGCGCGCTGGCCCTGGACCTGTCCACGCTGCAGGCGGGCCGCTACTTCCTGCTGGTCAAGGTGCAGGACTTCGAGGGGGGCCGGTACAGCCTGGTCGAGCTTCCCTTTCAGCTCTCGAGCGAGGGCGGTTGACGCCCCGGCCGCCCCGCCTGCACGCGCGGGACGCGGCTCCCAGCACCGGGTGGACTCCGACCCGGCTCGATCTCTCTTCGACCCGCCTCGCGAAGGCGGGCCGCAGGCCTTACTGCAGGGTGTCGGTATAGAGGCTGGGGGTGTTGGTGAAGACCACGCGGCCGTCGGCCAGCTCGATGCGGTGCACGCGTCGGCCGCCCCCTTCGGGCGCCGGCTCCGGCGTCAGCTCCCAGCGCGAGAAGTCGTAGCGGCGGGCGATCTTCTTCACGTAGTCGCGCGTCTCCGCGTAGGGCGGGATTCCCTGGTAGCGCCGGACCGCGTTCTCGCCGGCGTTGTAGGCGGCCAGGACGTGCTCCAGTTTTCCATCGAACTCGTCGACCAGGAAACTGAGGTACTTCACGCCCCCCTCGATGTTCTGCTCGGGGTCGAAGACGTCTTCGACGCCGTAGCGGGCCGCCGTGTCCGGGTGCAGCTGCATCAGACCCTTGCAGTCCTTGACCGAGACGGCCTTCGGGTCGAAGGCGCTCTCCACCGAGATGATGGCCTCCACCAGGTCGTGGTCCAGGTCGTGTTCGGCCGCCAGCCGCCGGATGATGGGCCGGTAGGGGGCCGCCCGGTCGGTGCCGGCCTTCTTCCTGGAGGTGGTCGTCTCGAGGGAGTCGTTGCG
>JBFGHG010000805.1:0-2334 GCA_041578395.1 Acidobacteriota bacterium | reverse complement strand
GTCACAGTGGGGCTGGCTCTGCTGGTGGCGGGTGATCCTCGCTTGGCGTCGGTATCCGAGATCTTTGTCAATGGCATCCTGGTCTCCACCATCATTAACCAATTGATCTCCCCGCCCCTGGTGAAGATGGCCTTGGTCAGGTCAGGTGAAGCAGGACAGGATGACAGCGATCCTGAATCCGACTTAGGCTTGCGCCGCCACTGAGCGGGGCGCCAGGCTGACTGGCGCACCCGGTCCTGACCGTGCTCGATTTACCCTGGCGGCAAAACTCCACCCGTTAGTGGATATTTCTTCCTGAAGGCGACGGATCGCGAACGGCCCAGCCACTGCCCGGCGGACGTCAGCAGCCGGTGCGGGAGCGAAGGCCTGGGGATCTCGGGGGCGGCCATGTCCGGGCGATTCTATCCCAGCAGCGCCGCGATGCCATCTTCCGGCGGGTTGCTACTTCCGCCTTTCCCGGATCCACTCCAGGAACTCCCGCACGGGCATGTGACGCAGCCGCGAGTAGGCCCGGTTCTCTGTCAGCCATTCCTGCAGGTGCTCTTCTGACCAGAAGAGGTTGTCGACCGCTCAGCCGCCGCCCTGCTGCACGTATACGCTGTCCGGGTTGGAGGAGACGATCTGCCCGTTTGTCACCTCCACGGTGATGGGAAGGTGGCAGTGCGCGCAGGAGTCGTCCAACCGGAACGTGACGTCCTCGTAGTCCTTACCTTGCCGGTCTTCGCTGGTGACCACCAGCAGAAAGTCGACCGCTCACCATACCGCGAACGGGTCTTCCTCCCCGATCGAGATGGTGTGGTAGTTGAAGCGAAGAGGGCCTCCCCAGCGCAGGTACCTGTCGGTCAGGCTGTAACCCGGACTCTCGTCCGACTCCTCCAGGAACCCGGCCCGGCTCAGGAAGGCCAGCCGGCGCAGCAGCCGATCGGGTTCGATTCCGAACTCGGTCGAGGCGGCCTCCACGGTGGGCAGCGCACCGTCGGCCTGGAACCGCTGGATCAGGAACTTCGCGATCCGCTTCTCCTCGTCGCTGAGCAGGTAGTTGTTGGGGCCCCACGACCGCAGGTTGAAGTGCAGGTCGGTGTGAGAGCGGAGGTGCTCGCCGATGCGAAGGCGCAGGTCGTCGTCCGGCTCCATTTCAAGGTTGAGCATGGCCTGTTCGACGCCGGTCGAGTGCATGTGTTTCTGCCAGTCGGCCAGCAGGTAGTCGATCACCTTCTGCCCGCGCTCGGCAAGCTCTCCCTGCGCCCAGCCCGCGCTTGCACCGAGCAGGGCCAGCAGCAGGCACCCGGCTGTTCGTTTCATCTCACTCCTCCTCGAGCAGGTTCCGGATGCGGGAGCGGATCTCGTTGAGCTCCCTCTCCAGTCCGCCCACGTAAATGGCCTTCACCCGGCCCTTCCGGTCCACCAGGAAGTAAGTCGGATAGCCCACCACTCCGAAGCGCTCGATGACGTCTTCACTGCCCATGACCATCGGGTAGTCGACGCTCTGGCGCTCGAGGAAGCGGTTCACGTCTTCCCGGGTGCCGGAGTAGCTGGCCACTCCCAGCACCTCGAAGCCGCGCTCCCCGAACTCGGCCCTCAACTCGTTGAGCTTCGGAAAGGCCTTGATGCAGGGGCCGCACCAGGTGGCCCAGAAATCGAGCAGGACCACCCGGCCCCGCAACTCCTCGTGGGCCAGGTAGGGGCGGCCCTCCAGGTCTTCGGCCCGGAAGTCCAGCACCGAGTCGGTCCCGGGGGCGAAGGAGACGCAGGACAGCATCACCACGAACAAAGCGACAATCGACTTCATGAAGACTCCTCTATTCGATCAGCAGCACACTGGCGCAGGGCGCCGCCCAGACGGCGCTGATCAGTTCGCGGCCTGCCGGCGAAAGATGGAATTGCGCCGTCAGCAGCAGCAGGATCGTTGCGGCTGCTGCCGCGGTTCCCCTTCCCAGACGCGCCGCGCCCGCCGTTTGTTTCGTTTCCCGGCCGGCGGCCAGCCGCCGGACCCGCCGCTCCAGGCCGCTGCCCCCGGACAGCAGTCCCGGTGCCGCCGGCCGCCATGGGGGGACGCCGGCCGCCAGGCGGTTGGTCTCGAGAAGCGCCGACGCCAGCGAGAGCGGGTCACCGGTGGCGGCCACGGTGCGGTCGTCGCAGGCCCCTTCCCGGAACCGGTCCCAGGGCCCCTGCAGGGCCCGGAAGCCGAGCAGCAGCGCCAGCGTTCCCCACCAGGCCAGCCGGCCCTTGGCTGGGCTGAACGCGAAGTAGACGCCCAGGCCCTGGATCACGAGAAACGGCAGGCAGGCCCACAGCAGCTCCCGCAGCCAGTACCGCAGCGCGTCACGCCGGGCC
>JBFGHG010000804.1:0-2335 GCA_041578395.1 Acidobacteriota bacterium | reverse complement strand
GGCGGCTGGGTGCCCACGATCCGGCAGGACACTACGGGATGGGGGCGCTGTGGAGCGACCTGGACGGCGACGGGTACCCGGAGCTGTTCGTGGCCAACGACTCCACGCCCAACTACCTTTATCGTAACCTGGGGGGGAAGCGCCTGGAGGAAGCAGGGCTGCTGTCGGGCGTGGCCGTCAGCGAGCAGGGGGTGGAGCAGGCCGGCATGGGGGTGGCGGCGGGCGACTACCTGAACCAGGGCCGGCTGTCGCTGTACGTGACGCATTTCTCGGAGGAATACAACACGCTCTACCGCAACGACGGCGACCTGAACTTCACGGACGCCACGGTGCGGGCCGGACTGGCCCGTCCCTCGCTCCCCTTCGTGGGCTGGGGAACGTTTTTCCTGGACTACGACCGGGACGGCTGGCTGGACCTGTTCGCAGTCAACGGGCATGTGTTTCCGCAGGTGGACGAGGTGGACAATCCCCTGGTGGCGGGCTACCGGCAGCGGCCGTTACTGTTTCGCAACCTGGGAGACGGGCGCTTCGCCGAGGACGTCGAGATCCCCGGCCTCGAGCCGGCCTCCAGCCGGGGGGCCGCGGCCGGCGATCTGGACAACGATGGGGCGCTGGACATCGTCATCAACAACCAGGACGCGCCTCCCACGCTGCTGTGGGGACGCCCGCCAAGCGGGCGCCATTGGCTGGGGGTGCAGCTGGCGGGCCGTGCGCCCAATCGGTTCGCCATCGGGGCGCGGGTCCGGGTTCGGGTCGGGGAGACGTGGCAGACGCGGGAGGTCCAGACTGCTGGAAGCTACCTTTCGCAAGGCGACTTGCGGGCGTTTTTCGGGCTGGGAGTAACGGAGCGCGCCGACGAGGTCGAGGTCCGCTGGCCGGATGGCGACGTGTCGCGGCTTCAGGATTTGAATGCGGATCGGCTGGTGTACGTGCGGCAGATTCCAGCGAAAGAGGAGAGCAGGTAGCGCGCCTCCTGTTCCGGGCGAGCGGGGCGTCGTCTACGGCGGAGCCACATGGCACGAGAGAGCACCCTGCGGGACCAACTCCTGAAGCTGGCTTTTCTGCCGCTGGTGCTGCTCGTCCTCTTGCTGCTCCTGCTGGTGCTCCCGTTCTACTGGGCGTTTCGGCTGCTGCTGCGGCTGGTCTTCGAATTCGCCTGGGGACTGCGGGGCCGCCGTATCCTGTTCGTCTATTCGCGGAGTCCGGTGTGGCAGGAATACATAGAATCCAACTGGCTGCCCAGGCTCAGGGATCACGCCGTTGTCCTGAACTGGTCGGATCGGTCCCGCTGGAGTCGCCGCAAGTCGCTGGCGGTGTGGCTGTTCCGGCACTGGGCGCCGGCTGAGAACTTCAACCCCATGGCGATCCTGTTTCCCGCCTTTCGCCCGGTGCGGCGGGTCGGTTTCTTCTACGCATTCCGGGACTGGAAGCACGGCGACCCGAAAGCGCTGGAAGAGGCGGAGTCGGAGTTGTTCTCGTACGTCGACGAGTTGGCCGGGGAGGGGAACTGATCGGTCCACGGCCGGGCAAACCCGACTGAAATGTTCACGCTTGACGTGCATCACGCATTTCATTACTATACCCGCGAGACGTGCTGAGACCGGGGGGGCTCGCACCAACCGGGAGACAGACCATGGGAAAGACCAAGCCCGTGACGCCGGGACAGTTGCTGCGCGAGGAGTTTCTGGTGCCGATGGGGGTCTCGCAGTACCGGCTGGCCAAGGAGATCGGAGTGCCCCCGCAGCGGATCAGCGAAATCGTGGCGGGCAAGCGCTCCGTCACGGCGGACACCGACCTTCGCCTCTGCCGGTTCTTCGGACTCTCCAAGGGATACTGGCTGCGGGCCCAGGCGGCGTACGACACGGAAGTAGCCGAAGAAGCGCTGGCCGACAGCCTGGACAAGATCAAGCAGTGGAGACAGCCGCGGCCCAGCGGCCGGGCCTCCTCCTCCCGGACCTGACCGCTACGTCCGGGCCGCGAAGGGCCAGTCGCCCACCTGGCGGGCTCGCAGCAGGTAGAGGCCGATGCCGGCGGCCAGCACGGCGAACCCCAGCAGCACGATCCGCCAGCCGGTGGAGACCAGCACCAGCAGCCACAGCACCAGCGCCACCGCCGACGGGATCGGGTAGAGCCACATCTTGAAGGGCCGCTTCACGTCCGGCCGGTAGCGCCGGATCAGGGTGACCCCCACGATCTGGCCGATGATCTGAATCACGATCTGAATCACGATCAGCGCCTCGATGATCGTGCTCAGCTTCACGAAACAAAAGACCGTGGAAAACAGACCCAGCGTCAGCAGTGACACGTGCGGGAAGCGCTTGGTGGGGTGCAGTTT
>JBFGHG010000803.1:0-2336 GCA_041578395.1 Acidobacteriota bacterium | reverse complement strand
GGCCGTGGCGGCCGGGTTGCGCCCCGAAGGCGCCGGGCCCGTGGTGGGGATCCCCACCACGGCGGGGATCGGCTGCGGCTGCGGCGCCAGGGCCGGGGGCGCCCCCGGCTGACGGGTGGTCTGGGCGCTCTGCAGCAGGCTCAGCTCCGGATTGGCTGCGCCCAGCAGACCGGCCGCGAGGAAGAGAACGGACAAGGCTGCAATTTTCTTCATTGGACTCTCGGTTCGTTTTCGGAAACGGCCTGGACGATGGCTCATCGAGGCGGGGGTTGTTGGGGGCGCTGCTGCTGGCCGAGGCCAACCGTTCCGGGCAGGCCCTGTTGCTGTGTCCGCCCCAGGTTCCCGCGGCCCAGGTTCCCGCGGCCGGCCTGACCGCGTCCCAGGGTGCCGCGGCCGGTCTGGCCCCGTCCTCCCAGCGCGCCGCGGCCGGCGCCGGCCTGCGCCCCGCCCCGGCCCTGCTGAGCGGACACCACGCCGACTTCCAGGCCCCTGCCCTCTTCCTCCTCGGCGGTGGGTGACGTCGTTTCCACGGCCGCGGCGGCCGCGCCCACCGTGATCACGGTGACTCCGGAGCTGGCTCGCGCCGCCTGGCGGGGTTGCGCGCGATACGGCTCCAGGTCGATGACGTGCGAGACCTGTTTCCACGTCAGGGTCAGGCTGGTGTCGTCGATGCTGGCTACTTCGTACCCCTGCACGTCGGCCCCCTCGCGGACCACCTGCCGTTGCGAGTTCTGGCCGCGCCGTCCCTCGAAGATTTCCAGCACCGCTTCCCGGGTGCCGGCAAACGAGGACACGCTGACCAGCTTGGGCTTGACGGGCAGATCGGGCGGGCGCTCGGCCTCGGCATCCGCATCGTCGGGTTCGTTCCCCCGGCCCTGGGTGAAGAGGTTCTTCTCGGCAATGATGAGGAACTGAGACAGCGGGCTGGCCCGCTCGGGAGGAGCGGGAGGCTCCAGTTCGGGGCTCCGGCTGGGCAGGGGCGCGATCACCGGTACCCCCTGGAATTCCTGCCAGGAGGCCACCAGCTGCTGCGCCAGCACCACGATTCCCGCCAGGATGACGAGATTGGCCAGTAAAAGCTTCCTACCCATCGTTTTGCTCTCGTTCCTTAGAACTCAGATCCGTGAATACTGCAACGTATGTTGCGGTCGGGGCCATTGGGCGTCCGGGACGGTGCGGCGCACGGGTTCTCGGGCGATCTCTTCGTCGCTGGCTGTCGACGATGCGACGGCATCGACTCCTCCTCGCTTCGCGGCCTCGCCTCGAGACCCCGCCCGCATCCATCACCGTATTCACGGACCACAGTACTTAGGATGCAAAGTTCAGCCGGAAAGTCGGATGAACCCGGAAACTTGCATCCGAGGTTGAATGCGGGACTGGTCCTTGACCCGAAAACTGGCCAGATTGAAATCCTCCACCACCAGGAATTTGGGATGCATGGAGAGCGCGTGCAGGAAGCTCACCAGCTCGTTCAAATCGCAGTCCAGGTTCAGCTGCACCGTTACCTTGCTGTATCCCTCGCCCACCTTCCGCTCGGGGAGCGGATTGCTGCGAGTGACGCGCACGCCCGTTTGCTGCGCCACCAGGCGGACCGCCTCCTCCACCTGCTGCCGGGCGGCGATCGGATCGGTCGCGTCCAGCAGGTTCTGATGGTAGCCCGCGACAACCCGTTCGCTCGTCTGTAACTGGCCGCTGTAGACGTTCTGCTCCTGGAGCACCCGTAACGCCCGCTGCAGGGCCTGCCTCTGGTTGTCGATCCGGTCCGCCAGGACGCTCTGCTGATCGTAGAAGGGAAAAATCACCTGGAACAGGAGCAGGTACCCGACCACGAAGAATCCCAGCACGAACAGAGCCCGTTTGTTCCGGTTGGACAGTCTCATCACTCTCTCCGTTCCGTGGCGCCCGCTCAGGGCAGGGCGCTCTCCTCCTCCCGCAAGGTCAACTCGAAGTTGAACTTCTCGTTCCCTGTGGTCCGTTCCTGCGTGATGTAGCGGGACTCGGCGTTGACGATCAGGTCCGAGTCGACCAGCACCGGCAGCAGGCTGGCGGCGCTGGCCTGGGAGTAGCCTGTCAGGGTCACTTTGTTCCCCTGGATGATCAGGTTCTGCAGGTACGAGTCCTCCGGCACCTTCTCGGTCAGCTCGCTCAGGACCTGGAGCACCCGCTGCCTGCCGCTCATCATGGCGTGCAGCTCTTCCGCCTTCGCCAGGCTCCCTTCCCACAGCTCCCGGGTCTGGAGCGCCTCCTCGACCTGCGGCTCGAGCTTCTGCACTTCGACCTCGAGCGCTTCCAGCATGCGCCTCTGCTGTACGAAGCCGCTCAGGCTCCACAGCAGG
>JBFGHG010000802.1:0-2343 GCA_041578395.1 Acidobacteriota bacterium | reverse complement strand
GGCTTCGATGTCCTGCTGGACCGAAAGCGGCTCGAATCCGGGCAATGGATCCGGCAGCTCTACGCCTGGATCGGACTCTGCCAGGGCGCGGTCATCCTGCTCTCCAAGCGGGCCGCCGAACCGGAACGCTTCTGGGTAGCACGCGAAGCCAGCCTGCTGATGTGGCGAAAAGCGCTGGACCCCCGCTTCGAGGTGATTCCGGTGCTGCGCCACGGCGCCACGCCGGAGGATTTCGACAGCGGCAACTTCCGCGACCTGGGGCTGCGCTCGCTGCTAAACCCCGACCAGGACACCCCGGAGGCGATCGTCGACTTCGTCCGGACCCGTTCATCGCTGGAGGCTCCCTCCGCCAAGACACCACTGGAAGTGGTCGCCGAAAAGCTCGCGACGCAGCTCGAGCACATCGGCGAGGCCCTTCTGGAGGAACGCGCCAACGAGATGAATATCGACCTGGGTCCGTGGAACCCGAAGAAGTCCAGCTACCTCCGTTTCGCGATCCGGCTGCTGCAGCTGTCCTATCGGCAGGCCGTCCGGAAGCTCCAGGGGTTGGGGGACTACGGCGACCGGGCCAGACTGGCGAACTGCCTCGACCTGCTGGCGCCGCTGCACGCCAACCCCGAAGCCGCCACCATTCTCCCCAGGTTGTACGAGCGGAAAGACGGGCGAGTGGCCGCCGCCTTCAATTCCACGTCGACATCGACGGCTGAAATCTACATCAGAAGGGCGTACTGGCACGCGGACTCGCGATCCCTGAACTTCGCCCAGCCGAGCCTGGAGACCGGCGAGAACTATGACGCGGTGAGGCGGCAGGTGTTCCAGACTGCCGTGGAAGCGCTCTATGCCGGCGACGCTCCGGGCACCCTGGAAGAGCTGCGGCAGGATCTCCAGGAGGCCGAAGAGGACGGGCAGCGCGTGTTCATCCTCTGGAACTGTTCCAAGCAGATTCCCGCGGCCGTGTTCCGGAAGCTCCAGAGTGAGAATCCGTTGTTCCGCTTCTTTCTTCTGGCCGGGGACGCCGAGGCGCCGCTCTGGCTGACGCAGCTGGAAACGTCCTGCTACCGGGAACTGGAACCGCTGCTGGAGGAGGGGGAGGAGAGGCGAATCACCCGAGAGCGGGATCGGGCGCAGCGCATGATCTGAGCGTACTCAGGAGGATCGAACCTTGAAGGAGATTTTCAGACCGGCAGAAGCCCCCGTGTATCGGCCGCCCGACCGGAAGCCCCTCGAGAAGGGAGACCGGCGGGAGGGAGTCCGCTACGTGTACTCCGAGGAGGCCCGTCTGGCCGTCAACGTCGCCCTGGCCACGGGCCGGCCGCTGCTGATCACCGGACCTCCCGGCTGCGGCAAGTCCTCGCTGGCGTTCAGCGTCTCCCGCGACCTGGGCTGGCGGTTCTATGAGAGCGTGATTTCGTCCCGCACGCAGGCCCAGGACCTGCTCTGGCAGTTCGACCACCTGCGCCGGCTGAACGAGGCGCGAGCCGGTGGCCAGCTGGGGACCGACCTGCGGCGGTACGTCAATCCCGGTCCGCTCTGGTGGGCCTTCAACCGCGAGAGCGCGCGCCGCAGGGGCGACCTCGAGGCCGATCCAGTCGTGGAAGACCCCTGCAAGGACGGCGACGAGCGCCACGCCGTGGTCCTGCTGGACGAGATCGACAAGGCGGACCCGGACGTCCCCAACAACCTGCTGGTCCCGCTCGGTTCGCTTGAGTTTCGGGTGCCGGACATCGACGCCCGGGTGAAGGCCGACCATCCGCCGCTGTTGTTCATCACCACCAACAACGAGCGCGACCTGCCGACGGCCTTTTTGCGGCGCTGCATCGAGCTCGAACTGACCCATCCGGCACGCGACACCCTGCTGGCGATCGCCGGCAACCACTTCGGCACGGCGGACTTCTCGTTTTCGGGCAAGCAGCCCGAGGACTTCTTCCGGGAGGTGGCCGATCGCGTCGGATGGCCGCCCGAGGGCGAGCGTCCCGATCCGGACCGCTGCCCCAGCACCGCGGAGTACCTGGACACCGTCCGCGCCTGCCTGGAACTGGACGTCGACCCTGCCAGCGACGACTATCAGCGCATCGGCCGCGTGACGGTTTGGAAACACGGCCGAAAGAAGGTGGGCCGGCCATGAAGCGGACCAGTCCCATCTCCCTGGCGGACTTCGTCCGGGCCGTGGAGACCCTTGAGATACCCCGGTCGGATTCGCGCCGCTCGAGACTCGTGGCCCGCATGCTGGGGATGGAATGGCTGGAAGAGGAGCGGCCGGCCGAAGAACCTCCTCCCGGCGAGCCACCGGCTCCGGCGGAGCCGTCTCCGCCACCGACCCCCGTGTCCCAACGAGAACCGGTC
>JBFGHG010000801.1:0-2348 GCA_041578395.1 Acidobacteriota bacterium | reverse complement strand
GGTTGAAGACGTCCTTGGCCTCCCAGGTCTCCCCGCGCGGCGAGAGGACGGGATTGGCGGCGTGTTTGTGAAACGGGCCCAGTTGCCAGTCCTCGGCGGGAGGGGAGGGTGGCTGGCAACAACTAAGCAGAAGGGTGAGAAGCGCCGCTGGTTGCCTCATCAATGGAAGAATACCCGCATCGGCGGCCCGGGTGCTATGATTCGTGGTAACTTCGATTTTGCGACCCCAAAGGAGTTCGACATGGCGATCAGAATGGTCTTTGGACCTCACCCGCGCCGTGCGGCGACCCTCGCGATCACTGCGTGGCTCACTGTTTCCCTGGCGGCCGCCGGAGGCCACGATTTCCTTCCCATCCTCGGCTGCCGCGAGATCCCCGATCTGCCGGGCGAAGACGTGCCCGAGAACCTGAGCGGCGCCGCGCAGACCTCCGACGGGGGGTTGCTGTTGCTGGCGCCCGACGAGGGAAGCACCCTCTTCGTCCTGACCCCGGCCGGCGTGGTGCCGGTTCCCCTCGGCAAGGAGAACGACGAGATCGACCTCGAGGGGGTCACCCGCCATGGAGACGGGCCGACTTTCTTCGCGGTCGGCTCGCACTCCTGGCGCCGCAAGTCGATCGACGGCGACCGGCGGGACGGCCCCTATTCCGAGCTGCGGGAGCGCTTCGAAGACGAGTCGCCGGACGAGGAGAAGGACCGGGACCGCCTGATCCGGTTCCGGATCGACCCCGACAGCGGCGGGCTGGACGGTGATTTCGAGGACTTCGACCTGCGCACGGTGCTGAACGAACATCCAGTCCTGCGCCCGTTCCGGAAGATCCCCAGCAAGGAGAACGGCATCGACATCGAGGGGATCGCCTCGGACGGCACGCGGCTCTACCTGGGTTTCCGCGGCCCGGTCTTCCGCTTCGGCCTGACCCCGGTCCTGGTCGCCGCTCCCGACCAGCTGAATGGCGCCGAGCTGGGCTACGTCTCCCTGGACGGCCGCGGGGTCCGCGACATCGCCCGCGTACAGGACGGCTTCCTGATCGTGGCGGGTCCGGTGGGGGACATTTCCCTCTCCTACCAACTCTACTTCTGGGACGGCGAGACCACCTTGTGGGGGGAGCGCGAGGAGGGCGACCCGCCGCTGGGAGAGTCAAAGCTGCTGGGAACCATCCCCACGCCGCCCGACGGCAAGGCGGAGGCGCTGGTGGTTCTGGATGAACGGGACGGATCCTGGGACCTCCTGGTTCTCTACGATGGTCCGACCGGTGGCAGCCCGGCCTGCTTTCGCGTGCCGAGGCCCTGAGGGTCGACGATGGCCGGGATCTTCATCAGTTATCGACGCAGCGACACCATGGGCTGGGCCGGCCACCTGTTCGCCGACCTCTGCAATCACTTCGGCAGCGACCGCGTGTTCATGGACATCCGGGGCGGGATTCCCCGGGGCGCCGACTTCGAGAAAACCCTCGACAACGCCCTCTCCCGGTGCGAAGCCCTGCTGGTGCTGATGGGGCCAGAGTGGCTGACCTGCACCCGCTCGGACGGCAGCCGGCGCCTGGACGAAGCCGGGGACTGGGTACGCAACGAGGCGGCGGCCGCGCTGCAGCGCGACGTCCTGGTGGTTCCCGTGCTGTTCGGTGGAGCGCCGATCCCGGCCGAAGCCGACCTTCCCGAGGATCTGAGGCCGCTGTGCAAGCGGCAGGTCGCGGAAATCTCGGACTCGCGCTGGAACTACGACGTCGGCGAGCTGATCGCGGAACTGGCGAAGATCGTCCCGGCCCAGCAGGGGGACGACGTGTCCTCCGCCCGCAGCGGGCTGCAGGTTCTGCAGAACCTGATTGCCGAGGTGCCGGAAGTCGCCGAGGCCGTGACCCGGACCCGGGAGGTGATCGAGAACACCTACCGTCAGATCGACAAGCTCGAGGCCTTCAAAACCATTCACGACGCGCTGCACACCATCGAGCTCGAGTGCCTCCGCCCGCTGCGGGCGAGCGGGCAGGCAGCGCGAATCCGGCCCTTCAAGATCCGGTTCTCCGCCGAAATGCGCCGAATTCAGGACTGCCTGCAGGCCGACCGTCTCAACCCGGTGCTTCAGGCGGACGTCCTGGAGTCGCTGGAGCTGGCGGACGAGGCGTTGAAGAAGGCCGTCAGCGAACCCGGGGAGGAGAGCTTCGAGAAAGCGGTGAGCGAGCTGGACCTGCTGCTCACCGGCCTGCAGCCGAGGCTGGACGCCGGCATCGCCGACGCGGCCGCTGAACTCGATCTGGACCGGCTGGTGGACCTGATGACCGCGGTGCGCGAGAAGCTGCCCGCGGACTCCGCGGAGGACGCCAGGCTCGAGCCCTTCGTCAAGGCCATCGACGCGC
>JBFGHG010000800.1:0-2350 GCA_041578395.1 Acidobacteriota bacterium | reverse complement strand
GACCCGCGCTTCCTGAATCAGGAATCGCGCGAACGACTCCGAGTCGGGGCTGCCGGTGGCGTGCAGCGCCTCCTCGACGTTGGGAAAAGCGTAGAAGGCCCCGTAGGGCGCAGCGCAGCGGAAGCCCGGAATCTCGGCCAGACCTTCGAGGACCACCCGGCGCCGGCGGGAGTACTCCCGCCGCATCTCCTCGACCATCTCCGAATCGCTGCCGAGGGCGGCCAGGGCCGCCCACTGTGAAATCGAAGTGGGGTTGCCCGTCTGATGGCTCTGAAAGGCCGCGATCTTCTTGATCAGCATGGGGTGCGCGACGACGTAGCCGATCCTCCAGCCCGTCATCGAGTAGGTCTTGGAGACCGACCCCACGATGGCGTAGAAGTCCTCGTCCGGATCGACGGTCGAGGCCAGCGAGGTGTGCCGCCGCCCCTCGTAGACGAAGTACTCGTAGGTCTCGTCCGAGAGCAGCAGGACGCTCCGCTGCCGGCACCATCCGGCCAGCGCCTTCATTTCCTCTTCGGGCACCACCGCGCCGGTCGGGTTGTTGGGGCTGTTGAGGATCAGGCCGCGTGTGGCGGAGGTGGCGTGCGAGTCCAGTTCCGCCGTCTTCAGGACGAAACCGTCGCTCTCCCGGGTGGCGACGTCCACCGGAGTGGCGTCCGCCATCTTCACCACCTCCGGGAAGGTGACCCAGTAGGGGGAAGGGATCACGACCTCGTCCCCCTCCTCGAAGCTGGCCATGCACACGTCGTAGATGGCGTGCTTGGCGCCGCACGTGATCACCACGTTGGCCTCGCTGAAGCGGGAGCCCCACTCCCGGTTGTACTTGTCGGCCACCGCCCGCCGCAGCTCCAGGATGCCGGCAGCGGCGGTGTACTTGGTCAGGTTGTCCGCGATCGCCTGGCGGGCGGCGTCCTTGACGGGCTCCGGGGTGGGGAAATCGGGTTCTCCCGGCCCGAAGTCGATGACGTCGATGCCCTGCTTCTTCAGCGTCTGCGCTTCCTGCATCACCGCCATGGTGGGTGAGGCGGAAATGCCTTGCAGTCGTTTCGCGATTCTGACCACGGTCACACTCCCCCTGTGAGATTGCCCGAGCCGCCGGTCTCCGGGCCGCTCAGGGCGTAAGATGCTGGCGGAGATGGCTGCGGGCCTGTTCCACGTCGTTGAGCACCTGGGCGGGCGCCTTTCCGGTGATCATGGCCACCTCGTCCGAATTGAACCCTTCCAGCGCGAACAGGACGAAGGATTCCCGCACCGAAGGCTTCAGCCCCGCAATGATCTTCTGCACCGCCTCTTCGGTCTCTTCTTTGGCCAGAAGCTCTTCGGGGCTGCTGCTGTGGTTGTCACGCACCAGGTCTTCCAGGCGCAAGGCCTCGTCGGGCTGGTAGAAGTTGAGGACCTCGTCGTCCCAGCGGTCGGGTGCCGGTGCGCTTTCGTCCAGATGAGGCTGGTCGCGGTTTTCCATCAGCTCCTCGATCTTGCGGCTCACGGTCTCGCGGGCCACCTGGAACATCCACTGCTCCATGGAGACGTTCTCGGGTTTGCTGCGCACGCGGGAACTGACGTCCAGGAAAACTTCGTCCACCAGCGCTTGCGGCTGCAACACCCCCGGGGGGAAGTGGTCCACCAGGGCGCGGTGATACAGCTCCCGACGAATGTAGTTCTCGATCTTGTCCAGGTTCGTGCTGATGGCCGATTCGAGGTCTTCCACCGGCGGGGTCACCACCGCCTTGCCGCTCACCCGCGCGATGTCCCGCTGCCAGTAGCGCTCGCGGTTCAGCTGGCTCTTGAACTTCTTGATCTTGCGAAGCAGCTCGTCGAACGCGCCGACGATGCTGCGGGTGGCGGTCTCCTCGATGTCCTCCACCCGGATCGCGGTCTGGGGGGTGGTCAGAACCAGCACGGTCTGAAACTGTTTTCCCTTGGACAGCCGCTCCAGCGTGACGTGCAGTTCCAGATCGGGAGACCGGTAGGTGGGGAGCATGCGGCGGGCTTTTCTCGCCTTGCGATCCACCAGGTTGCGTTCCGAGGGCGAGAGCTCCAGGTGCCGCGTCTGGATCTTCAGATTCATGACCGAATTATATGCGGTGAGCCGAAAGCGGGGCAACCGGAAGCGGGCGTCAGCTACGTCCTGCCGGGCCACCCGGGCTGAGCTAAGATGGGGGCATGGACGTGGAGCCGCTGGCAGGCGTGTCGCCGGCGAGGCTGAAACCGCTGCTCGAGGAGGAGGCGAGCTGCTGGGCGGGGCAGCTGGGATGGGACTTTCGCCCGGCGGCGGACCTGATCAGGAAGTACGTGAAGTCGCGCAGCCTGCCGGGTTACGTCCTGGCGGAGAAGGGCGGGGAACTCGAGG
>JBFGHG010000799.1:0-2364 GCA_041578395.1 Acidobacteriota bacterium | reverse complement strand
CCGACTCCACCTGCCGGCGCGACAGCTCGTAGAGGCGGCAGTCGCTGACGGCCCGGACGGTGGCGCGGCGGGGCTCGTCGCTCAGCAGCGCCATCTCCCCCACGAAATCGCCCGCGCGCAGAGTCGCCAGCCTCCGCGGCAGGCGCTCGCCGTCGCGCACCTCCACGCTCAAAACACCCCTTGCGATCAGGAACAGGCTGCTCCCCCGACTTCCCTGCTCGATCACCACCTCGCCCGCCAGAAACGTCCGGGGCGAGACCAGCGACAGCAGCCGCTCCCGGTCCTCCGCGGCCACGGCCTCGAACAGAGGCACGCCGGCCAGCAGCTCGCTGGGATCGGGTTCCAGCTCCGCGAGCGGCTCGTTCAGCAGGCGCCGCTGGGTGGCCTCCACCGAGGCGCGAGCCTCCCGGGCCATGCTCTCGGACACCGCCCCCAGGCCGGCCAGCGCTTCCACCGCGTCCGCCTCGCCGTCCAGGGCGATGCGCTGGGCCGCGCGGCGCTGAACCGCGGCCACGTATTCCGGGAAGTGCTCCGCGATCGAATCCATCCGCGCCAGCGAGCGGGCCTCCCGGTCGTGGTAGTACTCCGAAAGCTTCTCGATCTGCTCCGGCCGGGCCCCGCTCAACTCGGCGATCCGTTCCAGCGCCCCTTCCACCCGCCGTCCCGCCTCCACCATCGCGAGTTCGTGCTCGTACTTGGTCGCCAGCGCCCAGAGCCGGTGGCGCTGGACGATCCGGCTGGCCGGGGCGATCTTTTCGATCAGGGCGAACGCCGCCTCCGCCGCCCGAAGCTCCAGCGGCAGGGCCGGCTCCAGCGGCCGGGGCAGGCGGCCGTGCTCGAGGGCGTCCCGCTGCAGGTCCAACTCGAGCTCCAGTTCGCGCAGGACCGCTTCGGAGATCGAGGCATGCTGGAACAGGTCCCGGTAGGCCGTCTTCTCCACCGTCAACGCCTCCGACCAGAGGGCCGCCTCGAGCTGCCGGCCGCTCGACTCCCCGCCGAGACTCTCCAGCTGCCCGCGCGCCTCCCGCTCCTGCCGGCGCAGCTCGAGGTGCAACTCCCGCAGTTCACCCCGCGAATAGTGCCCCGTCCCGGCCATGCCGGCCAGCCGCCGGGACGCCTCCCGCTTGGCCGCCAGCAACGCCTGGACCCGCGTGAACCTCTGCAGCAGACTGGGCTGATTCAGGCGCAGCGCGGAAATCAGCGGCTTCATGGTGAGACCGCCGCTGATCAGCGTGAAGAGGACCACGCCGACCGAGAGCGTGATCAGCAGTTCGCGATAGGCGAACTCGTGGGGAAGGCTCAGCGCCAGCGCCAGGGCCACCGCTCCCCGCAGCCCGCCCCAGTACATCACCCCCCGGTACCGCCAGTCGATGGCCTCAGTCCCCGGGAGTTTGCCCACCAGCGGGACCAGCCCGAAGACCACCAGCGCCCGCGCGATCAGTACAACCAGAATCGCCCACAGGAGTGGTTGCCACTCCGTGAGCAACCCTTCCAGGCGGATGCTCATTCCCACCAGCAGAAAGATCAGGCTGTTGGCCACGAAGGCGGCGTACTCCCAGAACTGGTGCAGGTAATGGCGCAATTCGGGGGAAAAGCGGGTCGAGCCCAGGGTGCCGATCAACACACCGGCGCCCACCGTGGCCATCACGCCGGACACGTGCAGGTAGTGGTCCGCCAGGATGAAGGCCGCATAGGCCACCACGGTCGACAGCGCCACCTCCACCAGCGGCTCGTCGCGCGCCACGGCCAGCGATCGGATCATCAGGTAGCCGATCAGGGCGCCCACCGCAACGCCGCCCAGCGAGACGATCAGAAAGCGGCCCGTCCCCTCCCCCAGCGTGGCCAGTCCCAGCGCACCTCCCGCCACCACCGCCAGCACGATCTGAAACAGCACGATCGCGGTGGCGTCGTTGAAGAGGCTCTCTCCCTCCACCAGGATGGCCAGCCGCTTGGGGGCGCCCAGTTCCTTGAACAGCGCCACCACCGCCACCGGATCGGTGGCCGAAATCAGTGCACCGAACAGCAGGGCCGGCCCCAGCGGCAGTTCGGTCGCCAGCGACATGGCCCCTCCCACCAGAGCGGTGGACAGCAGCAGCCCCGGCACGGCGAGCAGAACGACCGGCGCCAGGTTCTTGGCCAGCAGGCGGCTGTCGAGATTGAAAGCGGACTCGAAGATCAGTGTGGGCAGAAAGATAAAGAGGATCAGATGGGGGTCCAGATGGGTCAGCACCCCGAAAGTCAGTTTTTAGGTGGATATATTCGAAATAGGTGTCTCGACAACGCGCTCTTCTAATGTAAACAGTAGGTTCTGATTTCGCGCCAGGTGACGTTTACAGCCGCACCTTGATACAGCGTTATAGGCCT
>JBFGHG010000798.1:0-2366 GCA_041578395.1 Acidobacteriota bacterium | reverse complement strand
TGAGCGGGCTCCCCCCCGAGGCAACCTGGTCCAAATGGATCGAGATCCTGGAACAATTGGCCGTCTCGGCGGTGGAGAAAGCCGACTCGGTGCTCGAACTGCTGGCTGAACTTCGACCCATGGGGGAGGTCGGCCCCGTCAGCCTCCACGAAGTGCACCGGGTCTTGGGCGATCGCCTCACGCTGCTCCGCAGCCGGCCCGACCGGGACCGCTACGGGCAAGTTCTGGTCGCCACACCGGAAGAGGTGGCGGGACGCTCTTTCGAGTGGGTGTTTCTCCCCGGCTTGGCTGAGGGCCTCTTTCCCAAGAAGGCCTTGGAAGATCCTCTGCTCCTGGATGAAGCGCGCACCCGGGTGGGCTTGGAGTCGGCACTCGAACAACGGCGGCGCGCGGAACGGCTGCGGTTGCGCATGGCGGTAGGGGCAGCCACTTCTCGCCTGGTGATTTCCTATTCCCGCATGGACTTGCAGCAGGGCCGTTCGCGCGTACCCTCCTTTTACGCGCTGGACATCGTGCGGGCGGCGGAAGGGTATCTGCCAGACGTCCACAAACTCGAAAAGCAGGCCGCTCGCGCCTCCTCCACCCGCCTGGGCTGGCCCGCTCCCCGACAGCCGGAACGGGCCATCGACGACGCCGAGTACGACCTGGCCGTGCTCGAGCCGCTGCTCAAGAACCCGGAGCCGGCGCCCGGCACCGCCCGATTCCTTCTCGACGTCAACCAACATCTCGCGCGCTCCTTGCGCGGGCGGTGGCTGCGCTGGGTCTCCCGGCGCTTCAACCCAGCCGACGGCCTGGTCGAGCCGGTGGGAAAGACCCGGGAACTCCTGGAGCAGGAAAGCCTGAAGAAGCGATCCTATTCCCCGACCTCACTTCAGAACTTCGCCGCTTGCCCCTACAAGTTCTTTCTCTACGCTCTCCAAGGGCTGGAGACCCGCGACGAAGCTGTGGCCATCGAGCAAATGGATCCACTCACCCGAGGGGCTCTCTTCCACACCGTGCAGTTCGAACTCTTGAGCGCATTACGCAGTCGAGGCCAGCTGCCGATCCGGGACCACAACGAGGCGGAAGCGCTCGAGCAGGCGGCAGAAATCCTGCATCGGGTGACCCGGCAGTACGAGGACAAACTGGCCCCGGCGATCCCGCGAATCTGGAGAACCGAGGTGACTGAGCTGGAGAGCGACTTGCGAGGCTGGATTCGAGAACAGGCAACGGACCGGAGCGACTGGACCCCCGAACGCTTCGAGTTTTCCTTCGGCCTGCCGCGCGGGCCGGAACGTGATCCCGAAAGCCGCGCCGAGACCGCCCGCATACTGAACGACTTCCAAGTACGCGGCTCGGTTGATCTGCTGGAGCACAGCTCCAGCCGCGGTACCTATCGTGTCACCGACCACAAGACCGGGCGGGCGCCTCAGGAGAAGTCGGTCGTGGTCAAAGGAGGGGAGCTGCTGCAGCCACTCGTCTACAGCCTCGCCGTGGAAAGCCTGCTGGGCGAGCCCGTGGAAGTCGGACGGCTCTTCTACTGCACCCAGCGGGGCGACTTCCGGACGCTGCAGGTGACGGTCGACTCGGTGAACTGCGACCGCCTCAAGACCGTCCTGGAAATCATCGAAGAGGCGATCGTGGGCGGGTTCTTGCCGGCCGCGCCCAACGACAAGGCCTGCAGCTTCTGTGATTACCGATTGATCTGCGGGCCCCACGAAGACAAACGATCACAGCGCAAAGACGCCCAGGCACTGGCTCGCCTCTATCAATTGCGAGCCCTGCCCTGACCCGGCGCAATCTGGAGAGAACCATTTCGAATGTTCGACCGAGAACGAGACGATGCCAATCGGGAGCGCATCCGGACCTCCCTGGACGAAAGCCAGCTGGTCGAGGCAGCGGCGGGTACCGGCAAGACCACCCAACTGGTGGCACGGCTGGTGTCCGTGCTGCGGGAGGGACGCTCCACACCCGATCGCGTAGTGGCGGTCACCTTCACCCGCAAGGCCGCTGGAGAGCTCAAACTGCGCTTGCGCCAGAAACTGGAGGAGGAACGCAAGGTCACCGAAGACCCCCAGCAGCGTTTCAACCTGGAGCAGGCCATTTCCCGCCTGGAGGAGGCACGCATCGGGACCATCCACTCGTTTTGCGCCGAGCTGCTTCGGGAACGCCCCGTGGAAGCCGGAGTCGATCCCGACTTCGTCGAGCTCTCCGAGGACGAGGCGCCTCGCCTCTTCGACCAGGCGTTTCAGGGCTGGATCCTCCGCAAACTGGATGAGATGCCCGAGACGCTCAAACGGGCCCTCTCACGGCTGGCTACCTGGAAGAGCTACCCTCCAATCTCTCCCTTGTCCCGCCTGCGCGACGCGGCCTGGGGACTGGCCGAG
>JBFGHG010000797.1:0-2382 GCA_041578395.1 Acidobacteriota bacterium | reverse complement strand
TGGTGATGCTGGCGGGGGTCTGGCTGATGCTGTTGCTGGCCCTTTCGCAGACGGGGGGCCTCGCACGGGCAACGTCCGAGATGGCGCGGATGACGCCCCCGCGGCTGGGCAGCATCGTCTTCGAGTCCTCCACCCCCGCACCGGCCGGCGGCTACCGGATCGACCCGGACGTCTGGATCGAGCAGAGCGGCGAAGACGGGGAGGGCCGGCTCTTCCGGACCAACCAGGCGGCTGCCATCCCCGCGGGCCGGCTTCGGTCGCTGCCCGTGAAGGCTGTTCAGATCACGACACCCTCGGAGATCGCGCGGATTCGCTCCGCCCTGGCCGGCACCGCGCCAGCCTGGCCCGCCCAGGTGACGCCGCGCGTCCTGGAAATGAACGACTACGCCCGCGGCGCCGGCCAACCCGGAGTCTACCTGCGCCCTCCGGGCCCCAGCGCCGGCGAGGAGGTCGGGTTCCTCCCGCTCGGCCTGGCCTTCTCCTTCTTCGTCTTCTGGGCCCTGTCGGGCACGGGCCAGCCGGGAAACATGGTTCGCTTGATGGCCTTCGACAGCACCCGCAGCCTGCGGCGGGCCATCGCCGGCTTCTCCGTCTACACGGCCCTGATCTACTTCCCGCTGGTGGTGATCTTCTGCTGCGCGCGGGTGCTGGCCCCGGGCCTGGACCAGACGCCCGACCGCATCATGCCGTTGATGGCCTTTCACCTGACCGAGGGGGCAGGCGTGCCCTGGCTGGCCGGCCTGATCGTCGCCGCGCCCTTCGCGGCCGCCATGTCCACGGTGGACAGTTTCATGCTGATGATCTCGTCGTCGCTGGTTCGGGACGTCTACCAGAAGAACTTCCGGCCTGCTGCGCGCGAGCGCACGCTGAGGCGATTGAGCTACGGCTGCACCTTGCTGATCGGCCTCGTGGCGACGCTGGGGGCCCTCTACCCGCCCCGCTTTCTCCAGTACGTGATCGTCTTCACCGGAGGCGGCCTGGCGGTCGCCTTCCTCACCCCGGTGGCCCTGGCGCTGTACTGGCCCCGCTTCAACCGGGCGGGGGCGCTGACGGCCATGGCCGCCGGGCTGGCCGCCTATCTGGGCCTCTATCTGGCCGGCTTCGTGCTCTATCAGAGCGCTGTCCCCGTCCGGCCGCTGGGGCTCGACCCCCTGATCTGGGGCTTTGCAGCCTCGCTGGCCCTCGGCATGGGCATCGCGCGGGCGACGGCGCCGCCACCGCCCCGGGTCGTCCGGCGGTTCTTCGGCGATTGAGACCTCAACGCGACCAGGCGGACACGTCCCCCGACTCGAACCCGTCCGCGAAGACCGCCGCTTCGAATTGCACGTCCAGCGGAGAACCCCGTACGCCTATCGCCGTGACGTCCATCTGGAAGCCTTTCTCCGGCTCGCCCGTCTCCAGGCAGAGTATCAGCGTCAGCGCTTGCGGCTCGAGCCCGGGGAACTGGTCCAGCGGAAAGAACGGCGAGTGAATGCCGTCGACCGCAAAGGTCTGGCCTTCCCCCAACGGAAGGCCCGCGGCGTCGAACAGCGAAACCACCAGCCGCATTTCCTCAGGCGGCCGGGCCAGCGGCACGGCACTGGAAGTCACCAATCCCAGATTGCTGCGGATACCGTTCAATCCCCCTGGGTCGAAACGGTAGGAAACGGCGGTACAACGGTCCTTGGTGAGCCAGTCGCGAGCACTGTTGGCCGGGATGCTGAAGACTTCCATCAGCTCGCCGGACTCACGGGTCACGAAGTAGGTGCCGGCAACTCTCAGTGAATCGCCGCTGCAGGGGGGGAGCGCGGAGACTGCGATCACTCCCTGCACCAGGAACTCGGAGCGGAACTCCAGCACCCGGAAACCTCCCCTGGGCAACGTCACCATCGTGGAGTTGTCCGTCGCCGGCTCTCCGTCGATCAGCACCGGAGGGGCGCTGTTGCTCCCCCGGCTCAGCGACACCTGCACGTCGCAGGCCACAACGTCCCGATTCGTGATCGAGACCCGGGTAAACGCGGTCCCGGTGCCTGCGGGCCCCATGAATGCCTGTCCCAGGGTGACGGCCGCCTCCGGGGACGAGATTCCCCCGAAAGCCGCACTGGGAGAAACGGGCAGCGTCGAGGCCAGTACGAGGACCGTGGCAAGCCGAAAGATTTTCGAGTTCACTGTGGACTCCTTTTCCAGGGCTTCGGGCGCACGAGCACGACCCTGCGGAGGCGTCACTCGCGGTCAGCGGGACCCGCCAGTGGAGCCAGCGCGGGAGGCCCCGGGTCGAAGGTGAAGGTGTAGCTGGAGCCGCTCAGCACTTCGGCCGTGTAGCTGCCGTCGGCCGCCGTCACCGTCACGATCGTGTAGCCGGTGGCCGGCGCTCCAGTGATTCCGTCCCGCGCGCTCACGGAC
>JBFGHG010000796.1:0-2388 GCA_041578395.1 Acidobacteriota bacterium | reverse complement strand
ATGACCTCGTCGAACCCGCCCACGTGATCCGAGTCCAGATGTCCCGCGATGGTGTAGTCGAGCCCGTCGGCCGGGAGCAGTCCGATGAAATTGAAGTAGTTCATGATGTTGGCGCCCTGGCCGTTACGGCCGGCGTCCATCAGCACGGTGGTCCCGTCCGGACCGATGATGAGCGTCGCCTGGCCCTGCCCCACGTTGATCTGGTGGATCTCCAGAAGTCCCGAGGGGTTGAGGGCCGGCAGGCTGCCCGACGCGCAGAGCATCGCCGCCAGCCCGATCAATAGAGTGAGTCCGAGCTTTCGCACTGCCATGAGGCTGCTCCTTGGTCTGGAAATGGATGGGATTCGGTCAGAAAACGTGAAGATCCGGTGCCTGTGGTACGGCCGAAACGTCCAGTTAATGTCACTGTGAGTCCGACCCTGACACCCGAACTCTCAGGACACAACCGGCGTGCAGTAGACCCCCACCGGCCGCGTGATCCCGCGGAAGGTCTTCTCGCCCAGGTCGTGCCAGCCGTGTCGGTCTTCGAGCAGGGAGTGCGTGAACTCGCTGATCACGCAGCCGCCGGGAGGGCAGAGCTTTTCCATGCGGGAAGCCAGGTTGATGGTCGAGCCCAGGGCGGTGTAGTCGACCCTCTGCGTGCTGCCGACGTCGCCCACCACGGCGGAGCCGCTGTTGACGGCGATGCGCAGCTGGATGGGGGGATCGAAGGCGCCCTCGAGGTTGAGGCGTTCCAGGCGCTGCAGCATCCCGCGGGCGGCGCGGACCGCGCGCGCGGCGTGATCGTCCTGGGCGTGCGGCGCCCCGAAAAAGGCCATGATCGCGTCACCGATGAACTTGTCCAGCGTGCCGCCGGCCCCGAACACCTCCTTCAGCATCTCTTCGAAGAGGCGGTTGAGCAGGTCGGCGACGCCGGCAGGCGTCAGTTGCTCGGAGCGGGCTGTGAAGCCGACGATGTCCGCGAACAGGACGGTGAGTTCGAACTCCCTCGGCCGCAGCCGCAGCTCGCCCGGATCGAGCGTGTCCATCAGCTGCTCGACCACGGCGGGGGAGTGGTAGCGCTCCAGGCGTCGGCGCAGCAGCTCCTCCCCTTTGAGCTTCTCCGAGAGCAACCAGCGCTGAATGCTGGCCGCGACGAGGTTGGCCAGCGTGGAGAAGAAGCTCAGCTCCTCTTCCCCGCGGCTGGCCCAGTGCTGGGAGGGGAAGCGGGCGTCGGCGTAGAGCACGCCCACCACCTGCTCTTCGTTCCAGAGGGGCACCGCCACGGCGGTCCGGATCTCCTTCATGCGGATGCTGTCGGTGGCGGCGAAGCGGGGGTCCTGCTGGGCGTCGGCCGTTTGAATCGCCAGCTTTTCCTCGAACGCCCGCCGGCAGATGGTGCGGCTGATCCAGCTCTGGGAGCCGCCGGGCGGCTGCCGGGGCCGATCGCGGACGGCCGAGTCGACCAGTAGCAGTTCCCCGTCCCCGTCCAGGTCGACCAGCAGGGCCAGCCGTTCGATGCTGTCGAGGTAGCGGAAGACGACCTCCTGCACCCGCAGGAAGATGGCTTCGATCGAGGCGGAGCGGTTCAGCGCCTGGGCGATTTCGACGAGGTCCGCCAGCCGGGAATTCAGCGTGCCCGGAGGCAGGGACTGCGTGGTGGTCTGAGCCGCCCCCGTCCACTTGCTCTTGAGTTCCACCACGCTGCGGGTCAGCAGCAGGGCTTCGCTGACCGCGTCGGGCGAGGAGACGTAGATGGCCACCGCTCCCAGGGTCAAAATGTCGCCGGCCTCCAACGTCCGGGGGCTGTCCAGCGGACTGCCGTTGAGCAGCGTGCCGTTCTTGGACCCCAGGTCCTCGACCCGCCAGGCGCCGTCGCGGGACCTCGTCACCCGGGCGTGGCAGCGCGACACGCTGCCGCTGTCCAGCGACAGGTCGCAGTCCGACGAGCGTCCGATGGCGAACGTGTCCTGGTCGATCAGCACGGCTCTCGGCGAACCCTGCTCGAAGTCGAACTCCAGTTTCAGACCCGGCATGGTAGACCCCTCCTCCCAAAGCGCCGGAGCCCTTGACAGCTCGTCCCGTTTTTCGTGTGCGACTACTTATACCCGAATGGGTGGGGAGAGGAAAGCAGGAACGTGGCACGGAAACCTGCCCGTGATCCAGGAAACCCATGCACACGGATCACGGCCCGGAGGCCGTGCCATGACTATCTCAGTTCCACCTGGTGCAGCAGATCGCCCGCCGCCTCGTGGTACGACTCCAGCAGCCGGTCGCCGTCCAGTTCCAGCACCACGTAGCCGTGCGGTGCGTACTTCTCGGGCGCTTCGGCCACGTGCGGGTTGGGCCCGTCCAGGACCAGCCCGCCGGGGACCAGGTTGCGGGTGGGGAGCCGCCGGAAGCGCAGCT
>JBFGHG010000795.1:0-2392 GCA_041578395.1 Acidobacteriota bacterium | reverse complement strand
GCCTGGCTCCGTCGCCGACCGGGAACCCCGTCTGCAGCGATCCCTTTCCGTTGCTACGTTCCCCGACGACCGTGGCCCGCTGATGGTCCTGCAGGGCCGCGGCGAAGATCTCCGCGGCGCCGCTCGTCCCCCCGTCCGTCATCAGAACCACGGGCAGGCCCTCCAGGAGAGGCTCGGTGAGCGAAACGTGCTCGACGGCCGCTCCGCCGCGGGCTCGGGCCGAGACGATCTGCTTCCCTTTGGGCAGCATCAGGTCGGCGGCACGAACCGCCTCCTCCGGCGTACCCCGGGCGTTGCCGCGCAGGTCGATCAACAGTCCCTCGATCCGGGACGCCTCCAGCAGCTTCAGCTTCTCGGAAATCTGCTCCGAGGCGCCGGCTTCCAGATGAGGGACGCGCAGCAGGCCGATTCCCTGCTCCACGATCCGACTCGAGACGTCCGGCAGCTGCAGGGGGCCGCGCTGCAGTGTGACGGTCGACGGTTCCGTGCGCCGGGCGCGAACCACCCGGAGTTCGACCGTGCTGCCGGGTTCGCCCCGCAGCCGGGCCTCCGCCTCCCAGGCGCTCATGCGCATGGTGACGGTGCCGTCGATCGACTCCACCAGGTCTCCGGTCCTCAGTCCCTGCTGCTCGGCCGCACTGTCCGGATCGACCGATACCACGTACAGGTAGCCATAGCGCTTGGAGAGCACCAGCCCGGCCTGGCCTCCCAGTCCCGACTTCGGCTCCAGTTCGCCGTAGACCCCGGCGGGAACGAAGCTGGAGAAAGGATCGAGAGCTTCGACCATCCCCTGCAAGGCCCCCTGGAAGGCGGCCTCCATGTCGGGCGTCTCCACGTAGTCCGACTTCACTTTCGTCAGGACGTCCGTGAAAATGGAGAGCTGACGGTACGGGTCGTCCTCCTCGGCGGAGACCTTCTCCAGGAGGCCGCCGACGAAGCCGTACGTCACCACGGCTGCCGAAAGAAAAATGACTACCAATTTGGGTTTGGCCAGCATCCTCACCTCGATCCGAGCGGGGTTTCTACCGCGAAGCCCCTCCAGCCCGGAGATTATAGCCTACTACAGTTGCGGCAAAAAAGAGGAAAAACCTTGAAAAACGGAGCTTCCAGGCCGTCGGGGCGGTGGATGGCGCTGGACGTGGGGAGCAAGACCATCGGCCTGGCGCTCTCTGATCCGCTGGGGGTCACGGTGCGGCCGCTGGCCACGCTGCGGCGCCGCACTCTCGAGGCGGATTGCGAGGCGGTGCTGGAACTGGCCGGCAGCCACGGCGTGAAGCGGCTGGTGATCGGGCGGCCGCGCCACATGGACGGCCGGGAGGCGGACATCGTGAAGCGGATCGAGCCGCTGGCGGAGGAGCTGGCGCGCCGGTCCGGGTTGCCGCTCGAGTGGTATGATGAGCGCCTTTCGACGCGGGAAGCCGAGGCCGTCATGGGCCGGCTGGGCCTGCCCATCTCGGAGCGCCGCAGGCGCCGCAACGAGTTCGCCGCAGCGGTCATACTGGAATGGTGTTTACGCGAGCAGGACGAGCCTTCCGATCCCCCCGACTCTGGATAGCCGTGCTGCTGCTGGCGATCGGGGGTGCGGCGGGCGCCGGGGGCGCCTGGACGGTGCGGGAGCGCCTCTACGCTCCCTTTCCCGAGGCCCGTTCCGAGGAGGTCTTCTTCGAGGTCAGGCCCGGGGAGCCGGCGGCGCGGATCGCGCGGCGGTTGGAAAAAGAGCGGGTCATCGATTCCGATTTCTGGTTCCGCCTCTACCTGCGCCTGCAGGGGGAGGACTTCCACCTGAAGGCGGGCGAGTACCGCTTCGACGAGCCGGAGAGCGCCATCGACGTGGCCCACAAGCTGCACGAAGGGGAGGTGTACCACCACAAGGTGACCGTCCCGGAGGGCCGCGACCGCTGGGAAGTCGCGCGCATCTGGGAGGAAGCGGGCTTTGGTGGGCACGGAGAGTTCTTCCAGCTGTTCGCTTCCCCCGAGCCGATCCGGGAGCTGGACCCGCTGGCGGCGGACCTCGAGGGCTACCTCTTCCCCGAGACCTACCTGCTGCCACGCGGCACCCGTCCGGAGCGCATCGTCCGGCTGATGGTGCAGGGGTTCACGAAGATCTGGAACGAGGAGCGGCGGCGGCGGGCGGAGCGGCTCGGCCTGACGCCGCGCCAGGTGGTGACCCTCGCCTCGCTGATCGAAGAGGAGACCGGCCACCCGGAGGAGCGGCGGCTGATCTCGGCAGTCTTTCACAACCGGCTGCGGATGAACATGAAGCTGGAGTGCGACCCCACGGTCATCTACGCCGTCAAGCGCGTCAAGCCCTGGGACGGGATCATCCACCGCAGCGACCTCCAATTCGACTCGCCCTACAACACCTATCTCTATCCGGGCTTGCCGCCGGGGC
>JBFGHG010000794.1:0-2394 GCA_041578395.1 Acidobacteriota bacterium | reverse complement strand
GTCGGTGATGATGCCGGCCTGCGACCCGGTCAGGGAGATGGCCGGCTCGCCCAGGGCGTTGAGCGTGATGGAGAAGAGCGCCGAACTCAGCCGCTCGCCGGCGGTCAGCAGCATGTCCATCTCACGGGGTGCGGGCCGCGGCGTGACGGCGCGGGCTTCGGCGATCAGCCCGTCGGTGACGCCGGCGCGCGCCGAGACCACCACCACCACGGCGTGCCCCTGCCGCCTGCGCCGCACCGCCAGCCGGGCGGCCCGCTCCACCCGCGCCGCGTCGGCCAGCGAACTCCCTCCGAATTTCATCACCAGTACGGGTTGCATGATGGTGTCCGAACTTCCTTGTCCCGGGCCGCCGCCCTCTGGTAGTTTAGCCCCATACCTCGGGAGCGAAAGGAGAAGGATTGATGTACGAAGCGGAATTGAGGAAGACGGCGAAAGAGATGGCGGCCCCCGGGCGGGGCATCCTGGCGGCGGACGAGAGTTCCCCCACCATCAAGAAGCGGTTCGACACCATCGGCGTGGAGTCGACCGAGGAGAACCGGCGCGCCTACCGCGACATCCTCTTCACGACCCGGGGCATGGAGCAGTACATCAGCGGCGTGATCCTGTTCGACGAAACGCTGCGCCAGTCCAGCGCCGACGGCACCCCCTTCCCGCAGCTGCTCTCCTCCAAGGGCGTGGTCCCCGGGATCAAGGTCGACAAGGGGGCCAAGCCACTGCCGGGGGGTGCAGGAGAGAAGATCACGGAGGGGCTGGACGGGCTGCGTGACCGGCTGGCCGAGTACCGCCAGCTGGGCGCCCGCTTCACCAAGTGGCGGGCCGTGATCACCATCGGCGACGGCATCCCCTCGCAGTACTGCATCGACGCCAACGCCCACGCGCTGGCCCGTTACGCCGCGCTGAGCCAGGAAGGCGGCCTGGTCCCCATCGTCGAGCCGGAAGTGCTGATGGACGGGGCTCACGACATCGGGCGCTGTGAGGAGGTCACCGAGCGGACGCTGCAGTCGGTCTTCTCGGCGTTGTTTCAGCAGCGGGTGCTGCTCGAGGGCATGCTGCTCAAGCCCAACATGGTGATCTCGGGCAGCGAGTGCGAACGCCAGGCCTCGCCGCAGGAGATCGCCGAAGCCACCGTCCGCTGCTTCCTGCGCCAGGTCCCGGCGGCCGTCCCGGGGATCGTCTTCCTGTCGGGCGGACAGAGCGACCTGGAGGCCACCGAGAACTTGAACGCGATGAACGCCATGGGCTCCTGGCCCTGGGAGCTGAGCTTCTCCTACGGCCGCGCCCTGCAGGCCCCGGTGCTGCAGGCCTGGCAGGGGAAGACGGAGAACGCCGCGGCGGCTCAGCAGGCCTTCCATCACCGCGCCAGGTGCAACGGCGCCGCCCGCAGCGGCAGCTACACCCGCGAGCTGGAGATGGAAGTCGCCTGAGGGCGTCTCACATGCCGCCTTCGTCCGCGGAGGGCCCGTAGATCGAGGGGACCGGTACGTCGTTCAGGCGCATGTAGACTTCCATCTGGCCCCGGTGCTGGATGGCGTGGTTGATCAGGAAGGTCTTCGTGACCACCAGCCGGGGCGCCTCCCACATCACCTTGTCGCCGGCTCGGATTCTCCAGTTGCCGCCCCACACGTCCGGGGCGGCGGTCCGCATCCGCTGGACCGCCTCGGCGACGTTGCGGTCGAACGCCTCGAGCAGCTCCCGGGGACTGGCAGCTTCGAAAGGCTTGTACTCTTCCTCCCCCATCACGAGCTCTTCCGTGTCGATGATCGTGCCGGCCCAGATCGGGATCTCGGCCAGGTGGGAGGCCAGCTTGCCGAAGGTCCACGATTTCTCGTGCGGCGACCAGCCGAAGCGGTCAGCGGGCACGCGCTCCAGGGCCTTTCGCGTATTGGCGGATTCGATTTCGAACTCTTTCACGACTGCTTCGATGGGACTCATCTTTCCTATCCTCCTGGGTGAAACCAGAGCACTCAGTCTGATCTTGGGCGAGCTACGGGTCAAGCGCGGGGGCGGAAGTGAGGCGGCCTTCAGTCGCGCTCTTCCGAATTACAGGCAGGCTGCCCGTGCCACCCACTGCGTTGACAATTCGCGGCTCGTGGCCAGAATAGGCCCATGACTACGTATGGGTCCGTCGCAGGCTGGGGGGTGCTCTCGTTCTTCTTGTGGGTCGGATTGCTGCCGGGGCAGTCCCTGGTCGACCCCGCGATCGAGCGCCGAATCGACGAGCTGCTGAAGCAAATGACGCTGGACGAAAAGGTCGGCCAGCTCAACCTCTACAGCAGCACCTTCGACGTGACGGGCCCGCCGCCGGCAGCGGGCGCCAACGAGCGCCGCTACCAGGACATCCGGTCCGGCCAGGTCGGGGGGATGCTCAACGTCACCGGCGCCGAGGCGACCCGC
>JBFGHG010000793.1:0-2395 GCA_041578395.1 Acidobacteriota bacterium | reverse complement strand
GCTCTCCACCAACCTGGGAGAGCTGTGGACCATGATGCTGGGGCTGCTGGCGGGTCTTCCCGTGCCGCTGCTGCCCCTGCAGATCCTGTGGATCAACCTGGTGACCGACGGCCTCCCGGCGCTGGCCCTGGGCGTGGAGCCGGCCGAGCCGGACGTCATGAAGCGGCCGCCGCACCCGCCCGGCGAAAGCGTCTTTGCCCGCGGGCTGGGCCGCCACATTCTGTGGGTGGGCCTGCTGATGGGGCTGCTCTGCTTCGGCGTCCAGTACCTGTCGCTGGAACGGGGACTCGACCACTGGCGCACCCTGGTCTTCACCACCCTGGCGCTGGCCCAGATGGCGCACGTGCTGGCCATCCGCTCCGAGTCGCAATCGCTGTTCACCCAGGGCCTCTTCTCCAACCCGTGGATGTTGCTGGCGGTGGGCAGCACCCTGGTCCTGCAGCTGCTGGTCATCTACTGGCCCCCCCTGCAGGAAATCTTCGAGACCCAACCCCTGTCGCCCGCCGAACTGGCCCTGACCGCCGCCGTGGCCTCCGTCGTGTTCGCCGCCGTCGAAGTCGAAAAATGGTGGCGCCGCCGCCGTTCGTAGTTGGGAGCCGCAGTCGGAAATCGTAATCGAACCGGGAGCCCCCCCGGACCCTGCTATCCTGACTGAGATGGACCTCAGCCTGGAACTCCTGCCGGCGCACCTGGCCATCTGCCGGCTCTCCCCGACCGATCCCATCCCCGACTGGGCGGGCCGGGGTTTCTTCTCCATCACCCGCAGCGAACGGGAGCTGTCGATCGTCTGCGAGCAGCAGCGCGTCCCCGGGGGCGTCACCGCCGAGCGCGGCTGGCGGGCCCTGCGGGTACGGGGAACCCTCGACTTCAGCCAGGTGGGGGTCCTGGCCGCACTGACCGAGCCCCTGACGGGGGCGGCCGTGAGCATCTTCGCGATCTCCACCTTCGACACCGACTACCTCCTGGTTCGTGAGCCTCAGCTTCCGGACGCCATCGAGGCGCTGCGCCGCGCCGGACACGAGGTGAACCGGTGAGGCTGCCCGAACTGGCCGAGAAACTGGCTCTGGCCCTGGCGGCGGCGGTGGCCCTGCTGGCCGCCGAGGCGGGAGTGCGGCTGTGGGGTTTCGACCCCGACGCCGCGGAAGCGATGCGTTTCCACCCCGTGCTGGGTTGGACGCTGGACCCGGAGGGCGTGAGCGCCGACCAGGTCCAACCCGACGGTTTCCGGAGCCGCCCGCTGCCGGTCGACAAGCCCCCCGGCGAGCGCCGGCTCGTCATTTTGGGAGACTCCTTCGCGGCCGGGATGTCCTTCCCCTACGAACAGACCCTGGCGGGCCGGCTGGAACGCTGGCTGAGCCGGGAGGGCGAGACCTGGCGGGTGGTCAACCTGAGCGTGGGGGACTGGGGCAACGTGCAGCAGCTGCGCACTCTGCGCGAGTACGGACTCGCCTATTCCCCCGACGCCGTGCTGCTGCAGCTGTTCCCCTTCAACGACCTGTGCAACGACGCGCAGGAACTGATGGACACCTGCAGCCTGCGCGACTACCTGCGGCCCTACCTGGTCTCCTCCCCGTCCGGCCCCGAAATCGTCTTCGGCCATCCCCTGGGAGGAAGGCTGCGGTCCGTGTCGCGGCTGTTCGCCCTGGCGGAGAGTTGGTCCGTCTGGTACGGCCGGCGGCGCCGCGGACTGGTCCCGGGCGAGAGGGGGACGCAGGTGGAGTTCTTCCGGGAGAACGCGCTGCGGCTCGGACTGCCGTTCGGCGGCGGGGGGCTGGCCTCGCTGCAACCTCCCGGCGCCCAGCCGCCGGCCGTGGCGGCGGGCTGGGAGCGGTTGCGGGCGGCGCTAGGGGAGATCGTCGCCACGCTGCGTCCCCACGGCATTCCCCTGGTGGCGCTGTGATCCCCTATTCTCACACCCTGGAGCCCTTCTGGTCGGACTGCTCGAAGCGCTATCCCGGCCTGGTGGCGGACAATGCCACCGCCACCGCGGAGGAGTACCTGGCCGGCCTGCGGGTCCCGACCATCTCGGTACGGCGGCGTATCGCGCGCGAGGGGCTGGGTACGGCAGACTGTTTCCTGATGCCGCGCGATTCCCATTTGAACGCCTTCGGCCACGCGGCGGCGGCACTGTGGGTGATGGAGGAACTGAGCCGCGTCCACCTGGCCCGGCCGCCCGGTGATCTGCAGCGGCAGCCCCTGCTGGACGCCCTGGACCCCGAGATGCCGCCGCCCGCCCTCTACAACACCTCCGGCCTGTACGACGTCGGACAGGGGCCGTTCATCACCGGCTACGGGCCGGAATCCCGAATCGCCTTCTTCGCCTCCCAAGCGGGTCCCGCCCGGCTCGACTTCGAACTGATCGCCGAGCTGCCGATGCGGGTTCGGTTTCGGCAGG
>JBFGHG010000792.1:0-2397 GCA_041578395.1 Acidobacteriota bacterium | reverse complement strand
CGAACTCATGGAGACCTCCAAGCGCACCCCCACCCTGCTCGAGTCGCTGCTGCCCGTGGGGGTGCTGATCGGACTCCTCTCCGCCTCGGTCTACTTCTTCGGCGACGCCTCTTCCGGGGGCCCTAACCAGATCGCTCTGATCCTGAGCGCGGGCGTGGCAATCCTGATGGGGTTGCAGCTGGGCTTTGCCTGGAAAGAGCTGGAGAGCGGGATGGTCGAAGGGATCTCGCTGGCGCTGGGAGCCATCCTGATCCTGCTGGTGGTCGGTTCGCTGATCGGGACCTGGATCCTGGCCGGCATCGTCCCCAGCATGATCTACTGGGGTCTGCAGATCCTCCACCCGTCGATCTTCTTCCCGGCCGCCTGCCTGATCTGCGCGCTGGTGTCGGTGGCCACCGGCAGCTCCTGGACCACGGCCAGCACCATCGGCATCGCCCTGGTCGGCATCGCCGACGCCCTGGACCTGAGCACCGGCATGGCCGCCGGGGCCATCATCTCGGGAGCGTACTTCGGGGACAAGCTGTCGCCGCTGTCGGACACCACCAACCTGGCGCCCGCCATGGCCGGGACGGACCTGTTCACCCACATCCGCCACATGTTGTGGACGACCGTGCCCAGCATCTCCATCGCCCTGGTGCTTTTCTCGGTGATCGGCCTCTGGCAGGACTCGAGCGGGACCGCGCAGGGGCTCGAGGGGGTGCTGGCGGTGCTGGAGCAGAACTTCAACATCGCCTGGTACCTGATGATCCCGCCGGCCTTGGTCCTGTTCCTGGTCATGAAGAAGATGCCGGCCTTCCCGGCGCTGCTGATCGGCGCGCTGGTGGGCGGAGTCTTCGCCTGCCTCTTCCAGCAGGATGCGGTGCTGCGCTACGTGGGCGAGGGGGCCGCGGGGGTCGGCGGACTGCTGAAGGGCTTCTGGATGGCGCTCTTTCAGGGATTCGTCTCCACTACCGGCAACGAGAGCATCGACTCCCTGCTGACCCGCGGCGGCATGGCCAACATGCTGCCGACCGTCTGGCTGATCGTCTCCGCCATGATGTTCGGCGGGGTGGTGGAGAAGACGGGGATGCTGGAGCGGATCGCGCAGAGCATTCTGAGCTACGCGCGGACCACCGGGACACTGGTCGCCTCCACGCTGGCGACCAGCATCGGGATGAATATCGTGGCTTCGGACCAGTACATCGCCATCGTGGTTCCGGGCCGCATGTATCGCGCCGAGTTCCAGAAGCGCGGCCTGCACCCCAAGAACCTGTCGCGCTGCCTGGAGGACGCCGGCACGCTCACTTCGCCTCTGGTTCCCTGGAACACCTGCGGTGCCTTCATGTCGACCAGCCTGGGAGTGGCCACGTTCGCCTACCTGCCGTTCTGCTTCTTCAACCTGACCAATCCCCTGATTTCGGCCTTCTACGGCTTCACCGGGTTCACGATGGAGAAGCTGGAGGAGCCCAAACCCCGGCCGAAGGCCGCTGCGGCCTGAATGCTGGCGGCGCTGCTCCTCCTGGCTCTGCCGGCCACTGCCCCTCTTCAGGGGAGACCGCCGCTCGAGCGCTACCAGTTCGGCAGCTTCCAGATGGGGACTCTGTTCCGGATCGTCCTCTACGCCGAAAACGAAACGCAGGCGCTCGAGGGAAGGGAAGCGGCCTTCCGCCGGGTCCGGGAACTGGACGCCCTGCTGAGCGACTACCGGCCCGACAGCGAACTGAACCGCCTGTGCCGGGCTCCGGCGGGGACGGTGGTGCCGGTGTCGCAAGAGCTGTTTCACGTCCTGCGTCGGGCGCGCGAGATCTCCGAGCGTACCCGGGGCGCCTTCGACGTCACGGTGGGGCCGCTGGTGGACCTGTGGAGGGCGGCCCGTCGCAGCGGCCGACTGCCCTCGGACCGCGAGGTGGCTGACGCCAGGCAGCGGGTCGGGTACGAGTTCGTCGTGCTGGACGAGGCCTCCCGTTCGGTTCACCTGGCCCGGGACGGGATGAGGCTGGATTTGGGGGGGATCGCCAAGGGATACGCGGCGGATGAAGCACTCGAGGCCCTGCGGCTGTTGGGACTCGGCCGGGCCCTGGTGGACGCGGGCGGTGACCTGCGGTTGGGTGATCCGCCTCCGGGACAGCAGGGGTGGCGGGTCGAGCTGGAATCGAACGGGATTTCCCGGATCCGGTTGCTGTCGGACGCGGCCGTGGCGACCTCGGGCGATGAGCATCGGTTCCTGGAGGTCGGCGGCCGCCGTTATTCCCACATCCTCGACCCGGCCACCGGCCTGGGCCTGACCGAGAGCCGCCCCGTGACCGTCATCGCTCGAGACGCCCTCACCGCCGACGCCCTGGCCACCGCGGGGAGCGTGATGAGCCCCGAGACGGCCCGGCGGCTTCTGCACGGGGTCAACGCTATCGAATTCTCATT